>NZ_JBNPLX010000024.1:0-47140 GCF_050313695.1 Bariatricus sp. SGI.161 | reverse complement strand
TTTGGAACAAAGGGAAGGCAGAATCAATAGATTTAAGTGTCTGGCAATAAGACAGAATGTTGCTGATAAATATGGTAAGGCAGATGGTATCACATTTAAGCGAGACATATGGACAGAAATGTTTGAAGCTGCTAAAGCGGAAAAGCAGAATGACCAGTCAGAGCTTGTACCATTCTGGTGTTTCGGAAAAAATCAGAGTGTAAAAATAGAAAGGCTTGTGCCAATGTATCCTATGAGTAAGGATGAGGTTAATTATGAAAGGCTGATAAAGATTCTGTCTCTTTACCGGCTTACATTAGGGCAGGCAAGGCAGGAAGAACTTCTGGAGTATTTATTCAAAGAGTTCAAGGAAACAAGTGGATTGAAGAAATTGTTTATCGACTTGAGTCCATTTTCAAAGGGAAAAGAAGGTTGATATGATGAGAATACTTTTTTGTAACATAGCGTGGATGAAGGAGTATCGAGGAAATGAAGATGGAAAGGATATTCCGTTAAATGGTGGAAGCTATGTTGATGAGACAGGAGATGCTCATGAAAAATATAATTTTACACCGGTGAATATGGAGGGAAGGGAAGGCTTATATTGTCTGGGATTTTTTGAGACAAAATCACATAATGGTAAAGATGTCAATCAAATGCGGATTGAGAATATTGCAGGTTGTGAACTATTAAAAAAAGAAGAATCAGTAGATGATGTGCTTGTTGTTTATTGTGCAAAGCATCCGGCACATAAGTTTACGACGGTCGTGGGATGGTATAAACATGCTACAGTTTACAGACATTATCAAGAGGCAGTGTTTGCTCCAGAAGATATACAATATTACAATGCAATTGCAAACTCATCTGATTGTGTCTTACTTCCTGCAGGGATCAGATCAAGAAAGGTACAATGGGAAGTCCCAAGAAAATCAAATGGTTGGGCTTATGGATTTGGACGGGCAAATGTGTGGTATGCAAGTGAAGAAGATAGCCGGTTACAAGATTATCTTACGAGATTAGTAAAACAGATTGATGAATATGATGGCGAAAATTGGATTGACAAGTACGCTGAGTAATGAGGTACATATATTATGGGAAACGAATCAGGTGAATGGATTATGCATGGCATGAAGTGGGACAACCCGGAATGTATCCATTCTGTAGATGAAGCAATCAAGTATATAAATGAATTTGGCTTTTTACCATTATTTAAGAATGATATAGATGGGTTTTCACTTGAAGAAAGAACTGTTCCAGAGTACTGGTGGAGTGATAATCCGGAGATTGATCCATGGATGTGGCGGGCTATTATAGCAAGGCGGCATGATATCGTCTATGGAAAGTTCTTTGATAAGAAGGCAGGATTTATATCAAAAAAGTGGCTTCCTGTATTTGCTAATTATCGCCGGGATGGATATGATTTTGATGCATTATATGATGATGGGAAAGCACCTAATAAGCATAAAAAGATAATGGTCAATTTTATGGAAGATAATGCTGATTCAGAGATTTATTCAAATGAATTGAAAAAACAGGCTGGATTTGGTAAGGATGGAGAAAAGGGATTTGATGGTGCTATAACGAATCTTATGATGCAGACATATCTGTGCAACTGCGATTTTAAGAAGAGAGTGAATAAGAGAGGCATTGAATATGGATGGGATGTTGCAGTGTATTCATCTATTGAGCATATCTATGGATATGATTATGTGACTTCCTGCTATAAGGATAATCCACAGGACTCATGGAAACAGCTTGTAGACTATATGCATGAGATGTTTCCGGATGCAACGGATAAGCAGATAAGGAAAGTGTTAAAATAAAACAGTGAATTTTTGAGGTGAATATACATAAAATGAATGCAAAAAAATCCGCAGCTTATTGCAAGCTGATAGAAAATGTAAAAAACAAATATCTTAAAAATCCTATATACACAAAGAACCTGACACTTGGCTGGTGCGATTTACGTCAGGGAGAAGATTTGTGTCAGGAAATTAACCTATGGACATATTGGCAAGGGAGAGATTACGCCAAGAAGACACCACATATTAAGTATATGCTGATAGGTCAGGATTTCGGACCACCAGAAAAGGAAGAACTAAACGGTACGATTGCAAATGTCCGTAAGATGAATGATGGTATAGATGTGATGTTCCATGAAAATGTAGATTTGGAAGCAAGGGATTCACAGACGGATAAAAATATTGTCAGATACTTTGAACTGCTTGGTAAAAATGAAATTGACAAGAAAAAATATCCAGATTTGTTTTTCTGCAATTGTAATTTGGGCTATCGCAGAGATAAGTATTCTGGAAATATGACCAGAAAGATATTGGCAAATGATGCAGCCGAAATAAAATCACTGATTGACATTATAGAGCCGGAAAACATAATCTGTCTGGGTCTTGATACATCTGTGGTTGTAATACGAACTCTGATTGATAAAAAGTTTTCCTGCAATAGAGTATCTGAACTTATAGGAACTGGAGAACCTTATATTTATGGAGAAACATATATATACCCTGTAGCACATCCGGGGTATTGGGGTACAAGTACAAGAGGAGAGGATAATGTTATTGCAGATTGGAGGAGGATTAGAAAATAAGGAGGAGTCACAATGCCATTTAAGATTGTCCGAAACGATATAACAAAGGTAAAAGCAGATGTAATCGTGAATACTGCCAATCCAAATCCGATATGTGCAAGTGGCACGGACTTAGCAATATATGAGGCAGCAGGAAAAGAAAAGCTTCTCGCAGAAAGAGCGAATATCGGCAAAATTGCAAGAGGTGATATTGCTGTCACTGGTGCATATAGCCTAAATGCAAAATATATTATTCATACAGTAGGACCGGTATGGACGGATGGATTGCACCATGAATTTGAAATTCTGGAGCACTGCTATCGTAAATCATTGCAAAAAGCATTGGAACTTAAGTGCGAGAGCATTGCATTTCCATTAATTTCGACAGGAGTATATGGATTTCCGAAGGATAAGGCATTACAGATTGCTGTGTCAGTATTCAGCCAGTTTCTTACTGAAAATGAAATGGAAATTATACTGGTAGTGTTTGATAAAAGGTCTTTTCAGCTGTCCGGTCAGATTGTTGGGGATATTGATTCTTATATAGATGCTAATTACGTCAGAGAAATCCATAGAAAAGAGTATCCGTTAAGGAGCAGAAGAAGTACTCATGTAAAAGAATTGGCAGAAGAAGATTTCAATGAAGAAATGCTTCAAAGAGAAGAAGACAACTATCCACTTGAGGAAATGACAGATACTGGCATGACAGAATTGCTCATGCCGTTAGAAAATATTTCATTGGAAGATCAGCTGGCCAATATAGGAGTTTCCTTTCATGATAAATTATTTGAGCTGATTGATGAAGCACATCTTGATAATAAGGATGTGTGGAAACGGGCAAACCTTGATAGGAAACATTTTTCAAAGATTCAGTGTGATCAGAATTATCATCCAAAGAAAAAGACAGTAATGGCACTCTGTATTGCACTTCAGCTTGATCTGGAACAGTCAAGAGATTTACTTGCCAGAGCGGACTGGGCATTTAGTCCAAGCAGTAAGGTGGATCTGATCGTGCAGAAGGCTATTATAGATAAGCAGTATGATATTATGCAGCTGAATGTAACATTGTTTAAGTATACGAATGAAATTCTTGGAGTATAGGAGAAAATATTCATGAGTAGAGAGACAGATATAAAACTTTTAATGGACAATTGGGAAGAAAAACATAAAAATAATGGATATAAGCGTTTTATCAGAGATGGTATAGTGTGTGAAGAAAAATGGGAAGCACAGCATACACCAAGAGTATGTTATTTCTTAAAGGAAGCATACACTTCTAATGAAAATGGTTATAATCTGGTAGAAGATTTGCATGATTGTGAACGTCCATGGACTATGTGGAGAAAGGTAGCAATATGGACACAGGCAATATATAATGCATTTAACGATAATATCTGTGAGTATGACGATGAAGTATTACGTTCTAAGGAAAAAGAAATCATAGACCGTATTGCAGTGGTCAATGTGAAAAAAAGCAATGGCGGAAGCGAATCTGAATATGAAGATTTGAAAAAATACGCACTTGAAGACAGGCTGGAAATAAAGCGTGAATTGGAAATTATACAACCGGATATCATTGTATGTGGGAATAATCTCAGTCTATTGAAACTTGTATTAGGGGAAGAATTACAGAATGATGATACATGGGATAATATGTTGGCGCTTTGGAAGGATACATTGGTGCTTGATTATTATCACCCTGCTGTGCATTATCCTAATCGGGTTAATTATTATGCTTTAATGGCAATTTGCGATGTGGCAAGAAAAAAATATGGTACGCCAGTATGGTCAGAACAAAATGAAAAATATTAGAGAAATTAGTGTCGGTGCAATATTGTACCGGCATTTTTATTTTCTGAAAGTGTCGCCCAAACAGCGACCATATGAAGATGCCTTTTAATTATACTCATATTGTAACAGAGAAAGAGAGGTGCCGGAGTAATCCGGGAATTGGAGGCATATATGTACGGAGCAATTTTAGGAGATATTATAGGAAGTCCGTTTGAGTTTGACAGAGGTGATAAAACAAAGAATTTTGATTTGTTTAGTGAAGGCTGTGGCTTTACAGATGATTCTGTTATGACAATAGCAGTTGGAGAAGCTCTCCTGGCAGTCGGACCGGAAGCAGCAGTAAAGAAAATTGAAGATGCGGTAGCATCCAATATGCAGGATTGGGGAAAAAGATATCCACATGCAGGCTATGGTGGATGCTTCAGACATTGGCTTAAAGAAAATAATCCGAAGCCATACGGAAGCTATGGAAATGGTTCAGCCATGAGAGTGTCAGCGGTAGGCTGGCTTTATGATTCGATGGAAAGAACCAGAGAGGTAGCTAGAGCTACAGCGAATGTGACACATAATCATCCAGAAGGTATAAAGGGTGCAGAGTCAACTGCAAGTGCAATATATATGGCAAGGAATGGATCTTCAAAAGAAGAAATCAAAGCTTATATCGAGAGGGAATTTCATTATGATCTGAGTAGAACATTGGATAATATCCGAACCTACTACCATCATGTTGAAAGCTGTCAGGAAACAGTACCAGAGGCAATCATCGCATTTCTGGAATCCAAAGATTTTGAGGATGCCATACGGAATGCAGTATCACTTGGTGGAGATACGGATACGCTTGGTGCTATTACAGGAAGTATTGCAGAAGCATTTTATGGGATCCCAGCTGTGCTGATTGCAGAGTGTAAAAGCCGGATTGATAAGGGACTGATGACGGATGTTCTTGATGAATTTGATCATGTACTTGGCAGGAGCGTGGATACTTATTCAGATGAAGTGGATGAGACACAGGCAAATCAGATGATTGAGGCAGCAATCGACCAGTATTATATTCAGCAGGATAAAAATGGAATGCTGTTATTTATGGAAGTTATGGTAACAAGAATGCAGCAGGCAGGAGAAGTTATTGTTCCATATATCACGGAAAATCCTTTTATGTCGGAAGAACAGATAAGTAAAGTAAAGGCTGGTGACACGATTTCGCTTGACCATGATGTAAGACTTAAAATAGAGACTGTAAAAGATGCTGATGAAAAAGAATGGATTGGAGTATTTACATCTTCTGAAGAGATGCATAAGGGTTCTGCTGGAAATGTGCAGATGAATCAGTCTATTGAATCAATACTTCGTCTGGCACTTAATTGGGAACAGGTGAATGGAATTGTGATTAATCCGTTTGGTAAGTATATTCAGATGACAAAGAAGATGATAGAGCTTTTAATCAATGGGTATGAATATAATGAGAATGAAAGGAAGAGCAAAGATGATGAGAACAATTAAAGTTACAGGAAAAGGGAAAATAGCAGTAAAGCCGGATAAAATCCGGTTATATGTCAACAAGGAAGAACTTTGCAAAGAATATGAAGATACTCTCCGAAGGTCAACAGAAGATACAGAGCTTCTCAAGGATTTGTTTGAGAAACTTGGTTTTCAGAGAAAAGACCTTAAAACAGTATATTTTAATGTCGATACAGAATATGAAAGCTATCAGGACAGAGATAAGAGCTGGAAGCGAAGATTTAAAGGTTATAAGTATAATCACCATATGAAAATAGAGTTTGCAGCTGATAATAAAAGATTAGGGCAAGTCCTTTACGCTTTGGCTCATAGCTCATTAAGGCCAGAGTTTTCTATTGAGTATACAGTGGCAGATGTAGAAAAATGTAAAAATGAGCTGTTACATAAAGCAATCGAGGATTCCATTCAAAAGGCACAGGTGCTTACAACAGCAGCAAATGTGAAATTGGGTGAAATACAGGCAATTGATTATTCTTGGGGAGAGATAGATTTTGTAACAAAGCCATTGAATGAAATGAGATTAATGGAGTGTACGGAATGTGAAATGAGTGCACCGGGAGCATATGATATAGATATTGAGGCAGACGATATTAATGTTACTGATACGGCAACTGTAATATGGGAAATTGCATAAAGAGGAAGATATAAATAGATTAGACGAAAAGCAAGAGGCACCGTTAAAGTAGGTACCTCCTTCTTTTTAGAGAGTTAGCTCTTTTTCTGATATGGGAATTTGCATCTCCGGAGCATTAAGTAGTGCTGTGAAATTCTGTCTAATGATATTCAGTGTCTTCTGCTTTTTCTGCAATTCTTGTTTTTCCCGGACAGTAGCAGCTTGTTCAGATTCAAGATTTTCTATCCTATTCTGGATTTTATTAGAGCTTGGGATTTTGGTAACACCGAGATCCTGAAGCTCTTTTTTTAGTGAATCGTGCAGTTGGTATTCTGCTTGATGTTTGGTTCGGTATGCTTTTGGATTTTTAGCAGATTTGCAATCTTCAATTACCTTACGGCAGAGCCGGTAAGAATCACAGTGTTTCTGAATGACTTTCTGTGTACTCAGCTCATTGTTGATTTGTATTATTCTCTGATCAGCCGCATTAACAGAAGCATCAACATCAGAAAGATGCTGTTGGAAATCTTCATAATTCAGCAGGTTATTTTCGGAAAGATAGTTGAAGGTGCGTGCCGCTTCTTTCAGATTATTCAGTTTTGCCCAGCGTTCAAAGCATTCACGATTGCCTGTTGTGATATAGGTGGAGATATTGATATACAGGCGAGCTTCTCTGGACAGATGCCTTGGAGCTTTTATTTTGTTACGGTTTTTTGCCAAACGGATGCGGACATTTTCTTCTGAATAATAGCTTCCAAGAGATTTCATATAAGTGAAGTTTTTCTGTTCCGGTGCACGGAAGGACAGGTGTTTTCCCTGTCGGACTTCATATCCGGCTAACTGCATTTTTTGTAAAAATTCCTCATAGTTGATGGAAGTCCAGATTGCTTTATCAACTGCAACACGTAGCTTGGCTTTCCAGCTGGTGCCACGATGATATTCCATGTTCTCCTTATAACTTTTGCCTTTTTCTCCGGTTGGCATACTGGTGGCAAGTCCATTTTCATGGCAGATACGATTACTGATCCGGCAGATTTTATGGTAGCTCCGCTTATTGGAAACATACTTGTGATGATCAACAAAACTTGCTGCATTAAAGATGATGTGGTTATGGATATGATTTTTATCAACATGGGTGCTTATCACATATTCATATTTTCCTTTCAGTACTTCGTTTGCAAATTGTTGCCCTAAGCGATGGGCAGTTTCGGCATCAACTTCTCCAGGTTTAAATGACTGGATCAGATGAAATGCCAGGTTATCACCTTTGTCCATTCCATTCTTTTTTGCCATTTCTCTTGTCATAGAAAATTCAAGATCTGCAGTTTCCGGGGAACAGCCAAAACTGGAAACTAACAGTTTTTCTTCTGTTTTATCTGGATTCGTGATGTAGTCCAGAGCTTTCTTGTCTGTTACTTTAATTGGGAAGATCTTAAGATACGCCATAATTCTTTCACCATCTCTTTTAATTCTTGCTTTTCTTCCGGATACAGATCACCGGTGCTGTTTACTTTTTTGGCAATCTGATTAATATTCACACCGATCTTATGCATTTCCTCATACTGTTTCTTCAGTGGAGTGGTATCGGTGTTGACGATGTAACCGTCGATTGCCATTTTACGAAGATAAGCTCCCATATTTTTTGTCTTTGATTCAATCATCTTTCTACGAATAAGCTTTTTTTCTTCTGGGGAAACACAAAACAAAATCTGTATATTTCTTTTTCTCTTTGCCATAGGCAGATTCTCCTTTCTTTGGTTCTTCGAAGTAGTGACTTCTGTGTTTTTAATTTAGGGCAGGGTTCCCTAAATTGCTGGTTTTCCGGAAGTGTATATACACTTCCTGTCCTTGCTATTTACCGGTGGCACAGCCGCCGGAAGAGAGTCTTAAAAAAGAACCCTCTATAAATAAGGTACTGAGAGAAGAAAAAGAGGACATCGAAGCTCAGAAGTATGACGCAAGCATGATTCTGTGGTATAGTAAAATCTGAATGAAAAAGAAGAAAAGAGGTCAAACCGATGTCACGGAAAAACCATAAGATGATAGATGGGAGATTACTGCAAACGAATAAGAAGTATTCCCAGTTAAAAATGAAGCAGAAAGAAAAGATTGCGGAATGGATGTTTCAGGCAACCAGAGATTATTATATGAAAAAATGTACTTTTCCGAGTGACAAACATCTGGAAGAAGTGGTGGATTCTGTTTATGAAAAAATTGAAGATGCAGAAATCTGGATTCCGTATGGAGAGGTCTTCAAGCATTATAAATCCAAACGATCGGATATCAACAAACGTGTCAGAAAATCTCTGAATGAAAAAGAAGAGAGTCAGATTGAGAAGGTCTGTTTTATGAATATGTGTATGATTCAGGATCATAAAGGGAATGTACTGGCTCTGGATAAAGTAAATGATAGCTATACCGGTACAACTTTTCCAGGCGGTCACGTAGAAGCAAATGAGATTTTTCAGAAATCTATGATTCGGGAAGTCTGGGAAGAAACAGGACTTACGGTTGAAGCACCGAAGCTTGGAGGATTATATCATTGGCATAAGAGCGGAGTGCACTATGTTATTACCTTGTATAAAGCGGATAAGTTTACCGGAGAATTAAAGAGTTCTGAGGAAGGAAGAGTTTATTGGATTCCGCTGGAAGAGTTAAAAACAAAAGAACTTGCTACAGGTATGGAACACGTTTTGCGGATTCTGGAATCAGAGAAGGTGGACGAGTGCTATATGCATCTGGAAGCAGATGGATATGTGGGAGACTTGTATTAAAGAATTACATGAGAAATGGCTGCCTGCTCATTGGAGAAAAGACAGCCATTCTTTATAAGATACATCATTCATCTATTCTGTTTTTTGCGGTTCGTTTTTGGAAGTGAAATTAATATATTTGGCACGTTGTAAAATTGAAATAACTGCATCAATGCTTTCAGGATTGGAGAAGCTCATGATAAAAGGTTCTTCTTTAAATTCCATGGGTTCGAACCCAGGATTCTGATCTGGATTCTTGAGTATATGGATGGGACGTGCACTCTGATTATAAAATGCCAGTTGTGCGGAATCTGTAGTGTTACCGATGACACCAATGCCTACATCCCCTTTTCCAAAGTCTATTCTATGTTTATTTAAGTTGATCATTTTCAAAAATCTCCTTTTTCAAAAATAGCATATTTAGTAATTTTCTATTATTCCCGAAGTAGGGATATCTTTTAAAAAGTCACTGTTGGAAGTAATCGGAGAATCTACAATCTGAACGCCGCTTCGTTTCATCATTCGGAATTTGAAATCAAGAAGTTCCGGTGGAACTTTCAGTTCTGCGGCAGCCTGGAAAAAGGACATATCAGCGTTAAGCATCTCCAGGACATCTTCATCTTCCAGAAGATAATCAGCGGCAAAGCAATTCGCTTCATATTCACATTGTGACACTCCATCGAATAATTCAAAATCATGAAAACACTTGATCTGAAGGGGTTTCTGATGAAGGAGTGCGTGACCGATCTCGTGGATCAGGATAATCTGCTGTATGATTTCCGGTAGGTCGCAGTTAATGACGATGCAGGTCTTTCGACATTCCCGCATACAGAAGCCTTTGCAACAGTTTGGATCAGTTCCAAGCGGAAGCTTTTTAACAATAATATGCATAGCGGCTGCAAGGCGGTACGGATCACTTTCCTGATATTTTGCTTTTACTTTATTAACAGTGTCTCTTATACATTTTGAACTCATAAAAACACCTCGATATTTCATAAGATAGTTTGCTGCAAGTATAGAGTAGCAAAAGTGCTGTACGAAAATACGGACACCTATGAATCACTTTCCATTTCAGTGTTTTTCTTTTTCCGTCCAAATGTCTTTTTGGCTTCCATCTTACAGGAAAGATATGCTTTGGTTACAGCCTGATAGAAAGCATCTTTTGCTTCTTCGTCGAGTTCGCCACCAGCAAAAAGAGCACGGTTGGCTTCGAGAATCTCATTGATGTCCCTGGCTCCTTTTTCACCAAGCTGTCCATTGACTTCATCAATATAATCCATTTTTTCAATTCCGTAAGAAGGATCTGTGATCTCATCATGTTTCAAATAATCGTAAGAGACATTCAATGCATGAGCGAGCTTTCTCATAGTAGAGATTCGTGCGATGGTGCCGGAACTTTCATAAGCTGCG
This sequence comes from Bariatricus sp. SGI.161, assembly GCF_050313695.1. Lineage (NCBI taxonomy): Bacteria > Bacillati > Bacillota > Clostridia > Lachnospirales > Lachnospiraceae > Bariatricus > Bariatricus sp. SGI.161. Next base: position 36,492 of record NZ_JBNPLX010000024.1, on the reverse strand, counting down.
ATCGCACGCTGGGATACGCCGACCAGTTCTGCAAGTTCTTTTTGTGTCAGATGATTTTGTTCTCGTTGATATTTAATCTTGTCTGAAAAATTCATAGTGGGATCCTTTCCAAGTTTTTGAAATCGTAACTTCATCAACTTTATAAAAACTATTGACAGAGTTCATTATCACGTATAAAATACAAACAAATGTTCGTGAAGTTAGTAGAAATTATAATCTATAAACTTCACAAAGTCAATATGAAGCAAAGAACTTTTATTATGATTTTTAAGACTGGTAGGTGAATGTTATGAGCAGGACAATTCTTCATTCAGATATGAATTGCTTTTACGCAAGTGTTGAGATGCTGCATCATCCAGAACTTGCCGGGAAGCCGATGGCAGTCGGTGGTGATCCGGAAGCAAGACATGGAATTGTGCTGACTGCAAACTATATTGCGAAGCGAGCCGGAGTAAAAACAGGCATGGCATTGTGGCAGGCAAGACAGGTTTGCCCAGAAATAATCTTTGTACCGCCTCGCATGGATCTTTATTTGAGGTTTTCCAGAATGGCACAGGAGATTTACAGTGAATACACAGATCAGAGAGAACCATTTGGGATTGATGAAAGCTGGCTGGATGTGACCGCCAGTACTTCTATCAAGGGAGACGGAATGAAGATTGCAAAAGAGATCAGCAGTCGGATTAAATATGAACTGGGGGTTACCGTAAGTATTGGTGTTTCCTGGAATAAGATATTTGCAAAGCTCGGTTCTGATTATAAAAAGCCGGATGCCATTACAGAGTTTTCCAAAGACAATTACAAGGATATTGCATGGAAACTTCCAGTAGGTGATTTACTCATGGTCGGAAGAAGCACTGAACGGACGATGAAGAAACTTGGCATTTGTACAATCGGAGATCTGGCAGGAGCAGAACCTTCTATATTAGAAACATATCTTGGAAAGATGGGATTGGTACTTCATACCTTTGCAAATGGATGGGATGAAACTCCAGTTTTGGTAGAAGGATATAAAGTACCGATCAAGTCTATCGGGAACAGTACAACAACGCCAAGAGATCTTGTTAGTGAATTGGACGTGAAGATTATTTTGATGGCTCTTTCAGAAAGTGTAGGAGCCAGGCTTCGTGAAAATGGTTTTCAATGCAGGACAGTAGAAATCTCGATTCGGGATAATGGATTGTATCATTTCACGAGACAGTGCAAGTTGGACAGGGCAAGTAATCTTACAGAAGAAATTGCCAGAACTGCATTTGAGTTATTCCAGAAAAACTATAATTGGGAACATCCAATTCGTAGTCTTGGTGTTCGAGGATGTGATCTGGTATCAGAAGAGATGCCGTATCAGCTTGATTTATTTATGGATGAAACGAAGAGAGAAAAAATCAAAAAGATGGACCAGGTGGTAGATGAGATCCGTGGAAGGTTTGGCTATCAGAGTATTCAGAGAGCATTTATGTATCAGGATAAGATACTGGCACAGCTGAATGCTAAGGAACATACGGTTCATCCACAGGCATATTTTCATGGATAGGAGAGAGCAGGTGTTTTGTAATGACAGCTAAAGTGTATGTAGATGTCCTGGCAGTATTCAGCCGGGAAGGAGAATTGATCCCTACAGCGTTTGTCTGGGAAGATGGACGTAAGTATGCGATTGATAAGGTTTCAAAACCGGAGCGTTGTGCCAGCCGAAAAGCTGGCGGAACCGGATATCGTTATACCTGTCAGGTGGGTGGAAAAATCTGTCATCTGACTTATGAAGAAAATTATAAATGGTTTATGGAACGTAAATAACGGCGTCCTAAAAGGGAGCCCTGAATCAGGGCCCCCTTTGGAGAGATAGATATTCGATGAGAACATCAGCAGTCGGGGATACATCCTTTCCCGTGAGAACCGATTGCTTTCAATAGATCATACAGTTGCCGATCAGCCAGAAATAGAAGCTATCCCACAGCGGATATTTCTGCGGAATCTGCATGAAGAGATGTTAGGACAGTGACAGACTGTGAATGGAACAAACAATACAATGATTGGTCTGGCTGCGGAAGCGGTCGGGAAGGAGGACAATTATGCAGAGAATACAGGATATGTTTATCAATATGGAAGAAGTGGCAGAGGATGCTTATAAGAATACGGAATTATTGCTGAGTCAGTATACTAAAGTAATGTTCCGTATTGAGAAGAACCTTGTGGATATAGATTATGAAATGTATGCAGAGGAAGGGAAGCATCTGAAGGAAATGTTATATGATCTGGTAGATTTCGATGCGACTGCAGAGAAACGCAGAATCCAGGAAAAGCTTCTGAATAATGATATGAATCTCTGTTTGCTGGAAATCATGAGAGATTCCCTGATAGCTTTGAGGGATTATCCAAAAAATGGACAGCTGTATTATCGGCTTTTGAAATATAGATATTTTGAAGCAGGAAATACCAATGAAGATGTGATGCTGATGCTGGATGATATGCCAAGCACTACTTATTATCGAAACCGTAAGAAAGCAATCCGTTTGTATGCAACAATGCTCTGGGCATTTACACGTCCGGAAAAGATACAGAATAAGATGGAGGAAATAAACTGGAAGAAAAGTGGAAGTAAAGTGGCAGTGAACTGACAGTAAACTGGCATGTGAATGGTATTACAATGAAAATACGTGCATGTTAGAATTGATATGCTGAGAGAAATAGACCTTCGCAGACGTAATGTTTGCGGAGGTTTTTCTTTTCTCAAATTTTAAGGCATCAGGCTGTGCCCGGAAGGGCATGGCCTTTTTTTATACCCAAAAACAGGTTGCAGATTTGAAAAAGCTTCCTTTTTAACAGGTAGATGCCGGAAAGGAAGAGCATATCAAGATGCAGGGAAGAGGCAGGCATTATGCCAGATATCCATGATTTTCGATTTGTCACAAATCAAATCAACAAAAACGACAAATCGGAGAAACAATCATGGAAGAAAGAAAATACACATTTTACGACAGATATCAGAAGGTGAAATACGCTAATATTACAGCAGAAGAGCTGGAAGTTCTTAATATTTTTTATAATAAGGAACATTATATGTTTGATCAGCAGCATCAGAGAAATAATACAGTATTATTTTGTGGATTAGAATCAGAAAACGGTTGTGCGACAGACTTTATCGCAGATAGTGGACGTGACATTGCATCGGATATTACAACTGAGATCTTCTTTAAAGAACTCTTCAGCGATCTGACAGAGAAAGAAAAGAAAATCGTGAGCGATTATTTTATCATGGGAAAACAGGTTAAAGAAACAGCAGAGGAACTGGGCATCAGCACACGTCAGGTGAGTAGAGACAAGAACAGTGCTTTGGCAAAAATGTTGAAGAGGATGAAAGCAGCTGGATATGAATCATATGCTGAGGCGGCAGGTGCATTTCTGCAGGAAAGCGATTATATTCCAACACAGATGGAGACACAGAACTCGATTATGAAGAAAAGGACCGGAGAAGTGAGACTGCCATCAGATCATAAGATGAAAAAATAAATTAGTTAAAAATTAATCATGATAATAATGTGATGATATCACAGAAAACAAATGAATTTCAGATTATAATAAAGCCACAAAAGAAAAAACAAGGAGGACTGTAAAATGTCTGCTATTAATATCAATAAAAATAATTTTCAGAATGAAATAATGGATTCCGAGAAAACCGTTCTTTTAGACTTTTGGGCTCCTTGGTGTGCTCCTTGTCGTATGGTGGCTCCTATCATAGAGGAGATAGCAAGTGAACGCCCTGATATCAAAGTTGGAAAGATCAATGTGGATGAGCAGCCAGAACTGGCAAGTAAATTTGGTATTATGAGTATTCCAACTTTGGTGGTTATGAAGAATGGGAAGATTGTAACAAAAGTTTCAGGGGCAAGACCTAAGAAGGCAATCTTAGAGATGCTTTAAGGAGGTGCGTTAATGGGATTTTTTGATTTTTTAAAACAGGCGAATATTAATCAAGGGATAGAGGAATATAAAAAGACTGCTGGTGCAGTTCTGCTGGATGTTCGTACGCCGCAGGAATATCAGGAAGGGCATATACCAGAAAGTAAAAATGTGCCATTGCAACAACTTAACAATGTTGTTTCGGTAGTGAAGAATACAGAAATACCGCTGTTTGTATACTGTTATTCCGGAGCCCGAAGTCGTCAAGCAACTGGGATGTTGCAACGAATGGGATATTCTAAAGTAAATAATATTGGTGGCATTGCTGCTTATTCAGGAAAGGTGGAAAAATAAGATGAAGGTAATAATCGTAGGCGGTGTAGCCGGAGGAGCTACAGCTGCAGCAAGAATACGAAGATTGGATGAACATGCAGAAATTACTGTGTTTGAAAGATCCGGATACATATCCTATGCGAATTGTGGGCTTCCATATTATATCGGAGACGTGATCACAGACCCGGAAGAACTTACACTACAGACACCAGAGAGTTTTTTTAAACGATTCCGTATTAACATGAAAATTCATCATGAAGTTATCTCCATACATCCGGAACGAAAAACGGTTTCAGTGAAAAATTTAGAGAATGGTGAGATATTTGAAGAAAACTATGATAAGCTGATCCTCTCTCCAGGTGCAAAGCCAACACAGCCGAGACTTCCCGGAGTAGGTATGGATAAACTTTTTACACTTCGTACTGTAGAAGACACTTTTCGGATAAAGGAATATATAAATAAGAATCATCCAAAATCGGCTGTATTGGCAGGTGGCGGTTTTATTGGTCTGGAACTGGCAGAAAATTTGAGGGAGCTTGGCATGGATGTTACAATTGTCCAGCGGCCTAAGCAGCTGATGAACCCATTTGACCCGGATATGGCATCCATGATCCATAATGAAATGAGAAAGCATGGGATAAAACTGGTACTGGGCTATACAGTAGAAGGATTTAAAGAAAAGGACAATGGAGTAGAGGTTCTATTAAAAGATAATCCATCCCTTCAGGCTGATATGGTGGTGCTGGCAATCGGAGTTACACCAGACACAGCATTAGCAAAAGAAGCTGGTCTGGAACTTGGCATCAAGGGAAGTATCGTAGTGAATGACAGAATGGAAACTTCTGTACCGGATATTTATGCAGCAGGTGATGCAGTTCAGGTAAAACATTATGTTACGGGTGATGATGCGCTGATCTCTTTGGCCGGACCAGCCAACAAGCAGGGCAGGATCATCGCTGATAATATTTGTGGTGGTGACAGCCGTTACCTGGGCAGTCAGGGAAGCTCCGTTATCAAAGTATTTGATATGACAGCAGCCACTACAGGTATCAATGAAACCAATGCCAAAAAGTCAGGATTAGATGTAGATACAGTAATTCTTTCTCCTATGAGTCATGCCGGTTACTATCCTGGTGGAAAAGTGATGACCATGAAGGTGGTTTTTGAAAAAGAGACTTATCGTTTGCTTGGTGCTCAGATTATTGGATATGAAGGAGTTGATAAACGTATTGATGTGCTGGCAACAGCAATTCATGCAGGGCTGAAGGCAACCCAGCTGAAAGATCTGGATCTTGCATATGCACCGCCGTATTCCTCTGCCAAGGATCCTGTAAATATGGCAGGATTCATGATAGACAATATAGCAAAAGGTACCTTAAAACAATGGCATCTGGAAGATATGGATAAGATTTCTAAAGATAAAAGTGTTGTATTGCTGGATGTGAGAACTGTAGGTGAGTTTAACAGGGGGCATATGGATGGATTCAGAAATATTCCTGTAGATGAACTAAGGGAACGTATCAATGAAATTGAGAAGGGAAAGCCTGTTTACTTGATATGCCAAAGTGGTCTGCGCAGCTACATTGCCAGCCGTATTCTGGAAGGAAACGGTTATGAAACATACAACTTCTCCGGTGGATTCCGCTTCTATGATGCAGTGGTTAATGACCGTGCGTTGATTGAAAGGGCATATGCATGTGGTATGGATTATTAAAAAATAATCACAATAATTTTATAATTTACTTGTAGCGTAAAAAGATCCCCCATTTATTAGAATGACTTTCACAATTCTGATAAATGGAGGATTCTTTAGATGTCATAGAAAAACAGTTTTATGATCTTTGTAGTGTTTCCAGTCTTTTCGAATCAAGGATGGTGATTTTGCCGCGTGAGAGTTTGACGAGACCATCGCCCTGAAAGTATCGAAGCATTCGAGTGATCACTTCCCTGTGGGAACCAAGATGGTTTGCGATAGTTTCGTGAGTGATTTTCAGTTCATTTGTTCCTTCGATAGAGGTCTCTTCTAAAAGAAATGAAGCAACACGCTTATCCAAACTCTTCCACATGATCTGTTCAATCAGCCACATGACATCAGAAAAACGGCTAGCCATTAATTCATTGGTATAGTTTGCGACGGGAGCCGATTCCTTCATGATGTCCTTATAGATTTCAGCAGGGATGATCCAAAGATCAGTATCTTTTTCTGCTTCAATGGTTACTTCAAATTGAATGGACTGCATGATACATGAGGCGGATAAAAGACACATATCCATATCGAACAGGCGGTAAAGTGTAATTTCTCGTCCTTCATCTGAAAGTATGTAAGTTCGAAGCTGCCCGGATTTAACCAGTAATAATCCAGTACAATCCAGGTTTCCGTTGTGAATGATCGTTCCTTTTTTTACATCCCGTGTAATCAAATTGTCTGAAATTACTTTTTTCTGTGCTGTATTTAAGTCATTCCATAGTGGAAAATAATTTTCGAAGCTCATAACAGTTATCTCCTTTACGAACATAGTATACTTACTTTTTTTAGATGCGTCAATTATATAATTGACATATGCCATAAATAAAAATATACTGACTATAGTACATGACTGTTGTGAATATGAGGGAGGGATAAATAATGCAGGGAGATGTCAGTTTTACATTTTTGGACCGAATTGAAGAAGTAGAACTGAATATTGTAGATAGACGATGGCAGTCTGCACTGGCATTGGCATTGACTTTGCCAGATATTTGCGGAGGTATTGCTTTCCCGGAAATTGTTAAACATTATCGAGATGGCCGGGTTATGCTGGATCGGCAAAAGAATCCGACCCGTGATGTGGGAACCCAGTATATTCGCTGGTTTGATGAATATGCAGGGGACTACTTTAAACTATCTCAATCCGATGAAAAGCCATATATTTGCGGAGAACGCTGTTGGCAGCTTCGATGTGAATATCTTCATCAAAATAAAGGATTTTTGAATGATGAAAATAATATACGCTTTCATCTTGGACTAAACTGTGGAATGTCAGTTTGTCAGTTGGAAAGTATGAACATACAGGAGAACGGAAACGATATTCGTATAGACATAGAACAGTTTTGTCTGAGGATGTGCAAGGCAGCAAAGAGTTATTATGATAAAGTTCATTTGGAAAAAGACTTTAGTCTCTATAATACACCAGTTTTGGATTTTATTCAGGTAACACAAAAAAAGAAAGCTGCTTCTATTATTGCACTGGTCTGTGGCAGTGAACGTTATGCAAAAGGATTAAAAGAAACATTGCAATTTATTTCAGATCAGATCATGCTGTTTTACACACCGGAAAGTGCTAAAACAAGATTAGGCAGACATAAGCCGGATCTTTGGATTGTTACCGAAGATATGACGAGCCAACCGAATCAGCCATGGCGTGCGGACAGGACAACACCTGTAATTTTAATCACAGGCAATCCTGATGCTGTTGAAATTAAAAAGAATTCAGGAAAACTAACTGTTCTTTCTATGCCATTATCAATAGTTGATTTGCGGAAAACCGTCGAAATATATGTGTCGTGAGGAGAAGTTTATGCTGTACATAATACTATTATTTGTATTTGTAGTTGTATATTTGATGATGCTTATGCGGAGACAGAAAGAAAAGATGAGCGAAATTAAAATACAAATAGATCAACTGCAAGCACAACATGATCGATTGCAGAAAGAAAGGGATCAGTTACAAGAACGGATGAATCATCTGGAAGAGCAACGAGAACACTTGCAAATGCAAACAGACCAGGCATTTCGGAGTGCTGATGAAATCGAGAAAATTTACGATGAGATATGGAATCATGCTAATACCATTCACCTTTACTCTTCGTTAGCTGAAGAAGAAAGCAAATCTATAACAATGAAAGAAAAACAAAAAGAAATTATTCGAACAACTGAGGAAATTCTAAACATCATATATAAATATAAAGGTAATGTATAATAAAAATATGTCATTGTAATGATTAGCGTTCAAGGTAAATTCTTATGTAATAATATCACAGAAGGATTTACCTTTTTCAGGTACAATAGAGATACAAAATTTGAAAGGGGAACAAAGCATTGGCAAAAAGAATGGCAAGTGTCGATAAAAAAAGATGTGTTGCCTGCGGAGTATGTGAAAATACTTGTCCGCTGGCAGCTGTCAAAGTTTACCATGGATGTTATGCTGTGGTAGAAGAAACAGTGTGTGTAGGATGTGGAAAATGTGCAAAGTCCTGTCCGGCAGGTTGTATTGAAATGAAAGAGAGGACAGCGATGTGAAGAAAAAGAAACATTGGTATGATTATTTATGGATATGGGCGATCCTTTATTTTGCTCTCGGTTTTTTTAATATTTTGTTTGCTTGGTTTGGGATGATTGATTTCCTGTTGCCGTTAGGAATAGCGATATTCGGTGAAAATAAATTTTTCTGTAATCATTTGTGTGGACGTGGCCAGCTTTTTAGTAAGCTCGGTGGGGATTTAAAATGCTCAAGAAATAAACCAACCCCGCGATGGATGAGTTCAAAATGGTTCCGATACGGCTTTTTGATATTTTTCCTTACAATGTTTGGGAATATGGTGTTTCAGACATATTTAGTTGGTGCCGGATCATCATCCTTGCGTGAAGCCATCAAATTATTCTGGACCTTCCGTGTTCCGTGGGGATGGACATACACTGCCGGAACAGTAGCTGATTGGGTGGCACAGTTTAGTTTTGGATTTTATAGTTTGATGCTTACATCTTTGTTGTTAGGGTTGATCGTAATGGTGTTATATAAGCCACGAACCTGGTGTACATTTTGTCCAATGGGAACAATGACGCAGGGTATCTGTAAATTAAAAAATAATGAAAAGAAGTAATACTATAAGGTGATTCATAAAAGGCATATGTCAAAAACATTATTGACATATGCCTTTTATAGGGCTATTATATAAGAAAAGCGAGAAAGGAGCAGTTTATGCCGAGACCAGTAAAATGCAGAAAAGTCTGTCATTTCCCCAATGTTTTAGAATTTCTTCCGGCAGATGATACTGAGAAAAAAACACCCATTGTTCTAACGGTAGATGAGTACGAGACAATCCGTCTTTTGGACAAGAAAGGTTACAGTCAGGAGCAGTGTGCAGCATCTATGCAAGTCGCAAGAACAACGGTCCAGCGAATTTACGAGATCGCCAGGAAAAAGATCGCAGATGCACTTATCGACGGGCATCCACTCAAAATTGAGGGCGGAGATTTCAGAATCTGTGACGGTCAGAGCGGCAACTGCAGCTTTGGAGGATGTTACAAACAGGAAATTTACAAAAAATATGCAGCAGAAAAAGGAGAAGGTATCATGAGAATAGCAGTAACATATGAAAATGGACAGATTTTCCAGCACTTTGGACACACAGAGACATTTAAGATTTACGATGTAGAGGAAGGAAAAGTAGTACATTCAGAAGTAGTAGATACGAATGGAAGTGGACATGGCGCATTGGCAGGAGTTCTTAATGCATTGAATGCAGACGTTTTGATTTGTGGCGGAATTGGAGGCGGCGCACAGACAGCGTTAGCGGCAGCAGGCATCAAGCTTTTCGGAGGAGTTTCCGGAGATGCGGATGAAGCAGTAGAAGCTTTTATCAATGAAACACTTGAGTATAATCCGGATGTGAAATGTTCTCATCACGAGCACAACAACGGGGAAGGACATACATGTGGCGAGCATGGATGTGGAAGCCACAGTTGTCATTAAGAAGTGAGATTGCCATCGGATCATAAGATGAAAAAATAAAAGGTATTGATCTATAAAGAGGGAAGGGAACCCGCATCATCAAATTTGCTTGTGATGTCGGGTTCTCTTTTTATTTGCATAATGATATACTTTTATTGTGGTTAGAAAAATAAAGCATGTACAAAACTCATAGGAGAAAGATGTATACTTATGACAACATTTGGTGATAAAATTAGGAAGTTGCGAAAAGAGAAAAAAATGACTCAACAAAAGCTGGGTGATATGGTGGGCGTTTCTCATAGAACAATTCGATCTTGGGAAGTTGAAGGACGATATCCGAAGCAGAGTAGTTTATATCAAAAACTGGCAGATGCATTTCAGTGTCAGGTTTCTTATCTTATGAATGATAATGAAACCGTGTGCTTGGGTAATGATGAGCCAAGTGAATATGCTGGTGCTAAACAGGCAAGGCAGATTCTTGAACAGGTAGCTGCTTTATTTGCCAGTGGAACTATGACCAATGAGGACAAAACTATTTTCATGGATGAGATGACGAGACTTTATCTGGCATCAAAAAAGAACAGAAGAAAATGGTAAGAAGAAATGAACTGTTTTGTTTTCTTGCTTGATAGAAAAGAAGAATAGAACGTATAATAGTGTTAATGATCCAGAGAAGATTGCTCTGGAAATAGAATTATTCGTACCAGTGGTGCGAGTATAGAGTAGGAGTGAAAGAATGGTAGAAGATACTATGTTTTCCGGGGAATCGAAAAATATTGAGTACAAGGTATCCTTACCTGATAAAAGTGAAAAGTACATGAAGACAATCGTAGCTTTTGCCAATACACAAGGTGGCAAGCTGATTGTTGGAGTAGATGATAAAACACACCAGATTGTTGGTGTGGAAAATGATGTGTTGTTTCAGCTGATGGATGGAATTGCCAATGCAGTTTCTGATTCCTGTGTGCCACAGATCATTCCTGATATTGAGCCACAGACAGTAGACGGGAAAACGGTCATTGTTGTATCAGTAGAAGCTGGAAAGAACAGACCGTATTATCTAAAATCAAAGGGAAAAGATAATGGCACTTATATCCGTGTAGCAGGTACATCAAGACAGGCATTTCCGGAGAAGATAAAAGAACTGGAAATGGAAGGGGCCAGAATCTCATGGGATGAGCTTACTTGTGTGGGTTATCCTGTTTCAGAGGAAGCAACAGAGAAACTTTGTCAGGATATTGAAAAGTTCCGGAAGAAAGCAGGAATGTCAGAACATTCTGTAAAGAAAGAGCAGCTGATAAACTGGAAAATTTTGAAGCAGAGCGAGGGACAGCTTCTGGCAACGAATGCCTATGCGTTGCTGACATCGGATTATTTTTCATTCTCCAAAACACAATGTGCCTTGAGTGGGCAAAAAAGATGTCGCACCCCACTGGTATCCCCTTGGCGGAAGCCCATATTTCTGAAACAGTCGCCTGGATAGGCTATTTTTCATTGATTTGGTGCCTGCTTTTGCGTTACAATCCAAGTAATTGTAAGCAATAAAGCCTTCAAAAGCATGTTGTCCTCTTGAAGGCTTTATTCGGTACAACTTTAAAATTGGTTTACTTATCTTTATCTTCCTCTCTAAGATACTTAACTAGCCCCGGATAATTGCTTATCCTTACAGTTCGGATCAATTAGAATTAGCCGAAAACGGCGGCGAAGAAACGAACCACCGAGAAGCACCGCCGCATTGCCGAGCTTGATACCCTCATTGAACGACTGTATGCGGACCGGAAAAGGCGCGGTTGACCGCCTTGCCCTCAAAGGCTTAGGGGCATATCAACTATATATTGGGGCCGAGTGCCGTTACTTTAACACCGCCGCTAGCCATGAGCTTATGCTTCCTTTAGGACACTGTCCCAACAGACACTTTTTAAAGTATGCTGCACTAATCCTTATTTTTCACAGCATAGCGCAATGACAGACAGCCATGTTCTGCATTCTCTGTTCCCTGCAATTCCAAATTAACTTTTTCAGATAACAGAAGGTTATCAAATAGTTGTTTTTCTTTATTACCTACAAAACATGGTGATATCACAAGACTGATTTCATCAATAAGTCCGTTTTCTAATAATTTGTTGGTTAATCCACCGCCACTGTCTGTCCGCATGTATTTACACCCATATTGCTCATGCAGGATCTGAAAGGCTTTTTCATAGTCCACATGATCATTTCCTGACACAATATATGGGTAATGCCTTTCCTCCAAATAATTCAAATATTCCTTCGGAGTGGCAGTTGATACCAGAATGACAATTTCCTTCAGATATCCAAGATTTCTTAAGCAATGAAGACTTCTCAAGATACCTCTGCTGTCAGGTATGACTCCTATTGGTCTGGGGTCCTCCGGGCTTGTTATGATTTTCTCAAAATCAGCCTCTGTTTCAGCAGGATATTTTTCAAATGCAGTAAAAACAGTATTGGACCCAAACAGCACCGCATCCGAATGAATTCCCCCGGCAACCTGGTAGTAAACTTCCGGATTATCAAAGCCTTTAATGCGGCCATCAAGGCTAATTTGTGTGTGCATAATTATCTTTGGTTTCATATTTTTCAATCCTCCTTTTTGATAGTAGAATATCATAATACACTGACAGCTGTATGTCAGCAGGGGATATGAAACCTTACAAAAAATACATAACAGACCAATCGCTTTCTCTAAATCAAGTTTAGGCAGTGATTCGTAATTTGTGCCAGGTGTTTACGGGTTATGCATTTTAATTCATCAGGTTGGACTATTTCAATGCCTGATCCATATTCAATCAGCTGCTTGCTCAATATCTCAAAGGAATCTGTCTGGAATTCGATTTCCATTTTACTTCCCAAATCGGTTTCTTCAAGGAAGCCGAGAGAATACCTGTTCTTGATAGAATTGTATGTCTCCCCTTTTTCAGCTCTAAGAATTACATTATATAGTTTTTTATATGAAAGCATTTGTTTTAATATTTGTTCCAAAGAGCCATCATGGCTTTGACAGAGCTCTTCTTCTATGCAAATGCTTTTAATCCGATCCACACGAAAATTCCTATATTCATTTCTTAGCCTGCAAAACCGATTAAGTACCAGTTCTGTTCATAAAACCCCAGTGATATAGGCTCTATCATTCTGCTTTCCGGTTCTTGCCCTCCTGATGCAGGATATTGAATTGATATTACCCTTTTATTGCAGATTGCAGTCTGAATTGCTGCAATAACGTTATCCGCCAATGTATTTTTCTGTCCAGATGTGCTGTACACGTTAATACTGTTCTCCAACTCCTGTGCATAGTTTTTTTCACCATGCTTCAAAATAGATTTGATTTTATACATAGCTGAATCAAAATCCTTTATAAATGATTCATCTCCATGGCAATTTAAAAATTTCCCTGCTGTAATCAATGCACCCACTTCCGCCGCTGTAAACATTACCGGCGGAAGTAGGAAGCCCTCTACAAGAAAATATCCTTTTCCGGCCTCAGATCCAATTGGTATTCCGGCTTCTTCAAGTGTCCGGATATCTCTGTAAACTGTCCTTAAGCTTATATTAAATCGCTGTGCAATTTCTTTGGCAGGAATTATTTTTTTTGATTGCAGCTGAATAAGAATAGAGGTTACTCTGTTAATCCTGTTCAAATTTTATTCCTCCTCTGTGACTTCCATAAAAAGTATATCCTATGCGTTCTTAAGCTAGCTGCTGTTAGTGCTTCTCATTGCACCCTGGTTATAAAAGCCATACTCACAAACCTCTTCACCAAAACTCTTTACATCTCTAATATAGAACTCTATCTAGCGAACTTTTAGAAAAGATATAAAACATCAGAGTATGGACAGTTGCGGATGTACTTCAGAAAAGATTAGATGTCTAAAAAGCTTGTAGTTAAAGCTTTTTAGACATCTAAATCTAGGTACTAAAACAATTCATCCAGTAAAATATAATATTTTATTTTCTCCCAATCAGGCTTGATCCCCAGTAAGTCAAAAAATAGCTCGACATACTGTTCTTCCCCGATATCCTCCCTGATCGACCGGACGCAGAAGGCAATGTCATACCACTTGTCCGCCCTGCCGCTTCTCCCAAGATCAATAAAGCCACTTACTTTGCCATCTTTCACAAAGATGTTGCTGTCTCCCAGGTCGCCGTGGGAAAAGACAAGTTCCTCTTCGGGCTTTTCCGTCTTTAAAAAATCATACAGCTCGCGCGGATCTTTAAATGGAGTGTCTTCTTCCCAGTTTTCGCAATCCACATCGGCCAGATCGTTATTCAGTAAGTAATCCAATTCGGCTAAGCGGCTGTCTAAGCTATTCGTATAGGGACAATCCGATATGTCGATGGAGTGAAAGAGCCTGATGCACTCCGCATACAGCTCGATAATCTTTTCAGGGCTTTGTTCATCTTCATACTCTTCCGAGCAAAGGACGCCATCGGCCTCACTCATGAGCAGATTGCTCCAGCCATCATGCCGTTCAAAGTGCAGGACCTTTGGAACAGGCAGCTTTCCTTCCAGCCATAGCATCATGTCCTTTTCCCGTTCCACATCATAGGTGGTCCCTTTATACCGGCTGTCCGTCATTTTTAAATATAGGTTTTCATTTTCTCCCACCAGCTTATATACCTTAGCAGGAGACATTCCTTCCGTATCTTTTACGCAGCGGTATTTTTCGATCAGTTTTTTCAATTCCGGTGATATTCTCATTTTAGCCATTTATTATTTCCTTCCTCTTTTCTACAGTATTTAAAGATACCCCAAGAAGCTAATTATAACAAGACGAACTCCAATTCACTGTTCCTTGCATTCTAAAACCTTAAATACCAGAAAACAGCTTTTTCAAAGTTGTTTTCAAAGTTGGCGTATAACATAGTATCGACGGAGCCGATTTTGAAACCACAATTATGATAGAATTTACAAGCTATAAGGTTATTGTCCTGGGTTTCAAGCATTAGTCCATGCAAGTTTTTATGCTTTGCCCATTCTATAGATATATTGATAAGCGCGCTGCCTATGCCTTGCCCCCTGAAATCCTTACATACGGCGATATCTTCTATATAAGCGTACCGGTTCCAATTTTTTCGCAGTTTAACTTTTCCGACGCATTTATCGTCTTGGTAGTAAAGATATATTATCTTTGGTCCTATGTCAAGAAAAAGTACAAATTAAATGTAACCAATTTTCTCTGTTCTGAGCGAAGTTTAACTTGCTATTTTTATTGCATTCTCCTCGATGTTTTCAAGATATTGTTCCTCATATTCATTTGGAGACAAATATCCACAATGACTGTGAATGCGCACGGTATTGTAAAATGTTTCGATGTATTCAAAAATCAATTTATGTGCATGTGCATAATTAAAGATTTTAAACCGGTTGATCCATTCTCTCTTCAAAAGTGCATGGAAAGATTCTATACAGGCGTTATCCCATGGATATGCTTTCTTTGAATAACTGTGAATCATACCTTTGGTTGCTTTTTGAAATGCTTCCGATACGTACTGGCATCCTCTGTCGCAGTGGAAGATCAACGGTTTTTCAACATTTCTGACACGTTTTGCTTTTTCAACACATTCCACTACGTGGGAGGCCTCCAGCGTCTCACTCAACACCCAGGAAATGATTTTTCTTGAATACAGATCCATCACACTGGTAAGATACACAAATCCTTCAAATGTCCAAATATAAGTAATATCTGAACACCAGACAGCATCTGGATGAGCAGGATTGAATTCCTCGTTGAGGATATTTTTGAGTTTCTGGCTGAAATCAGAATCTATGGTTGTCTGGATATATGGTTTCACCCAATGGGCTTTGATTCCCATTTGACGCATATAATTTCCAACTGTTTTTTCGGAAACATACTCCCCGGATTTTCGCAATTCTGCAGTAATTTTAGGAGCACCGTAGTTTTGATGGGATTCCTCGTAGATCTTTTGAATTTTTTCTTTTAAAACTGCACGGCGAACAGACGTGTCCGAAGGAACCCGTTTCTTCCATGCATTGTAACCCGAACGTGAAACGCCTAATTTTTTCAGTATTCCGCTGACAGAAACCTGACGTTTCACGGGCAGGGATTTGATTTCTTTCACGTACTCAGAAGTAGCCGTGTAAAGAGCTTTTGTCAGTTTCCCAGAATACCGATTGCTTTTTTTAACACTTCAAGAGCATCCTTCGTATCTCGTAATTCACGCTGCAATCTGGCAATCTCTTTTGCTTCCTCACTTGCATAATTTCCAGAACCAAGGGTAGGAACCTCTCCTTTATGTTCCTTTGCTGCTTTCATCCAGTTTTTCAGTGCAGATTCGCTGACTCCAAGATTCTCCGCAGCTTTGCGAAGTGGCAGCTCCGGATGATCCAAGCGATACTGTACTGCATCCTCTTTAAACTGTTGGGAATATTTTGTACCTTTTGCCATAACCATTCTCCTCCTTGATCTATGACTATCATATACTATTTATCGAAAATGGTCATGTTTATTTTGTACTATTTATATTCTAACATCACTTATCAGTATTGTCAATATATTCAAGGCAATCTGCCTCCTCATCCTCTTCATCCTCTTCGTCTTGGTAGCTTTTTAAATATGGCGCTTCATAGAGTAATTCTGTAAAGGTCCAATTCTCGTTTTCATACCTCGGTATAATCTTACCTATCACCTCAAATGGTTCGCTGGGTTTATCGATATCTTTCAGGTGCCCTGCTTTCATTTCTGTAATCACTGTTCCCGCCTCTCTTCTATATCAGCGGCATATGTGCTATCCAGGCAGCCGGTTTTACCAGTGTATTTTTTATACATGTCCCTGGTATATTTTGTTATATTCCTATCATACTCCGGATAGGCATAATGAAGCCTTTCCGCCACCTCACCGGATACCGCCCTGAACAATTGATGGCATAGAAATAATGCTTCCCATATGTTTTCATAGGAATCCATCCGGTAGGTGGACAAAAGTTTCTCCCACAAATCCTCGGATATATACCTTTCAATAAACTTATAGTTCTTGCCTACACTTAATTTAAAGCCTGTTTCGATGCCGACCTTCCATGATATCATTCTCAGCAGCTCATGGCGAACAATCTGATTAAAATGATCAATAGCAAATAAAATTTCCTTACGGCACAATCCTTTAATAACATAAGGTGTTACATTCCAAAATTCATTGCAGCAATCATCATACTCCCTTGCGCTTGGCTTTCTTACATGATAATCTATATCAGTCGGAACTATGTCCCTTTTAATTCTACAATCTTTATCAATTAGAACCTTTATTAATTTATCGCCCTTTAGGTAATTATCTAACTCTTCCAAGGGCAATAAGGTAAGATCAATTTTATTGTAATCATCAAATAGCATAAGATAGGAAAATCCCTTTTCTTCAGGTGGGAATAATTCCATATCCTCCGGCTTTTGCATCATTATTATATTCCCAAATTGATTAAGCCAGTCATCATTAGATATAAACGGTTCTATATCACTTACAAAATATGTAATATCATAATCCTGAAATTCATCTTTAGGTATATTAATATTTGCGCGTGACCCCTCAAGGGTCACAATTCGAATACGTTCATCCTGTTCTGCTAAAGAAAGTACTAAATCCATCATTTCTTTTTCTGATCTCATTTACATACTCCTCGTTTATTTTTTCTATATTATTACATCTTCTTTTTTGCCGATACAATCAGCATCATTGGGCGTCGCATTTCATCCGCCATCCCCGGAATATCCATCATGTTCTCTGGCGGCTGTGGCTCCACAATCTGATTTATTATAAAACTATTTGAAAGCAGTGTATTTAGATATGTGGTCAGTGTTCTATGATATTTTGTAACCTTTTCTTCCAAAAACATAGCTGTCCGTTTGCCCTCATAATAATAATTGTCCACCGGGAAATGCAGTATTTCTCCTTTTTCGTTATAATACCAGTCTTGTGTTCCATGAGCAGTAAAAACAGGATGTTCAACTGTAAAAACTAAATTGCCACCAGCCTTCAGCATCCTATATATCTTTTTTATTAAATTCTCATAGTCTGCTACATAATGAAACGCAAGCGAACTTAGTATTACATCAAAGCTCTCCTCTGGGAAATCCACATCTTCTATGGCACAGCATTCATATTCAATCTGTGGAAAATGGGTTTTTCCTTTTGCTACTTCGAGCATTTTATGAGAAATATCAACACCTACTACAGAGGAAGCACCGTTTTCCATCGCATATATACAGTGCCATCCATAGCCGCATCCTAAATCAAGCACACGCTTACCCTTAAAATCAGGTAGCATCTTTTTCAAAGTCTCCCATTCTCCCGCACCAGCCAGTCCTTTCTGCGAGCGACTCATTTGACTGTATTTTTGAAAAAATATATTATCATCATATTTGTTTTCTTTCATCTGAACTCTCCTCGTTTAAAAAGTTATTTATCTCCGATACAATTTCATTCACTTCATTATAAAGCTTCTCGGTCATGTCGTAGCATTCAAAAAGTGAGATACCGAGTACTTCAAAAATATGATTTACCTTCTCGGTATATTTTTCAGGTTTATGTTCAAAAGTTTCAAGCAGTTTTATAGCTTTCTTTTCGTTGATACAATAAGCATTATTACATGCAAATAACACTTGATTTAAACATGAAACTATACGAAAAACATGACCCGCAATATAATATTTATCGTCTGTTCCCGAATTTGCTTTTACAAACATTAAAGAGAACCCTGCTTCAAACATAAAAAAGTTAACTAAACTTTTCTGCAAAGCATTGGGATAAGTTTCTGCCTGTTTTTTTAATTCGCATAAGCTTTCATTCTTAGCATATAGTATTTTGCTAATCGCTAATTCTCCTCGATACATTGCACTAATATAACCATGGGGATGCCCAGTCTGATAATTGGCAGTAACAATTCCGTGCTCTGTATCTTTCATTATTTGTTCCACACGTTTAATATCACGTAAAATTAAATCCACATGATACCCGTTTATGACTAACCATCCGCCGCCATTAATCCAATCACCCCATGCTCCGGGAGGTACAACAAGGTTATTTCTATGCTCATCATCCAGCTTTGTAGCGAATTGATTAATAGTATTTATGTCAAATGATTCTGAATTGTAATAGATGCCGATATCTATATCCGAATCCTCTGTATGGGTGCCCCTTGCACGTGAACCACCTAAAACAATACCTTCTATATAAGACAGAGAGGATAATTTCTCTGCTACTGATTTAATAATATTATCTACCATCAAGCATGCTCCTTTTATCGATTCACTGCTGTAAAAATTCCAAGCCAAATCTTTTGCTTCTACTCAACATATTTATAATTTTTTTAATTTCACAAAAGATAGTTAAAACTTATCAATTGTCTTTTTATACCTCTGCTGATTAGATGAAGTCTTTTCAATAGCCTTTAAATTACCATTCATTTTGCTAACATGGTTTAAAAATAACGTTCCAAGCAGAAGTCGATCCTTTCTGGGTATCCTATTCCACACATATCCCTTGAATAAATCTTTAACAAGAAAAACTTCGCCATCATTTAGATTTTCAGTTTCTCTAATAGCTTCTTCCAATAGCTCATTTACATCAATCATGTTGTCCACTCCTTATTAATAATAATATCAACAACATTGTTGATATTATTATACGTATATTCACAGTCAAAGTCAATCCGTAAATAAGAAAAGCCACCAATCAAGGAAGTAACACCTCTCATTTGGTCGCCATTTCTGATATCCTATATCTCAATATCTATTTCAACACCTGATTTAAATTCAACAGTGAGCTTATCATCAAATACCGTAACTTTTTCAATAAGCCGCCTTACTAATTGCTCATCATATTCCTCCAACTCGCAGGATTGTTCATTTAAGAAATCAGTCATTTCAGCGATTCGTTGCCTTTTTCCTTCACGCTCTGCATTCTCTGCAAGTGCATTTTGCTTCAATTCTCGAAGGCGGTAAATTTCATCAGCCACATCTTCATAGTCATTCTTGGACTTTGCTTGTATAAGAAGCTGTTGTTGTAATTCTTCCAATTTGCCATCAATATCATCGGTGGCATTATCATTTTCTTCATTAAATACAGTAGCTATGTTTTTCTGCAAGGTTGAGAGGAAGGGTTCTTTGTTAGCCAAAAGCTCGTTAATAGCCTTGACCACTGCTGTCTGCAATGTTTCCTCGTTTATGGTAGGAGCAGTGCATTCAGACCCTTTTTCCTCCAATCGGCTAACACATCTCCAAACAATAGACTTGTAGCCTCTGTTATTCCAATGTACCCGTCGGTAAATATCGCCGCAGTGTCCGCAGTAAACAATACTCGATAAAGCATACTTGCTGCTATAGACTCGCTTTTTACCGCCTTTGCGGCCACGAAGATTTGCTCTTCGAACCATCTCTTCTTGAACTTGCATAAAAAGCTCCCTTGGAATAATCGGCTCATGGCTGTTTTCTACATAATACTGGGGAACGATGCCGTTATTCTTGACCCGCTTTTTAGAAAGGAAATCAACCGTATATGTCTTTTGTAGAAGGGCATCACCGATGTACTTTTCATTCTGCAATATCTTTTTTAGTGTTTCTGGTCTCCATTTGGCTTTGCCTGCCGCTGTAAGAATACCGTCTGCTTCTAGTCCTCTTGATATTTGTAAAAGACTAGCTCCTTCAAGGTACTCTCTATAAATCCGTTTAACAACCTCTGCACCCTCGGGGTCGATGACTAGTTGCTTGTTTTCATCCTTGGTGTATCCAAGGAAACGCTTATGGTTGACCTGGACTTCACCTTGTTGATATCGATACTGAATGCCCAGCTTAACGTTCTGACTTAAGGATTGGCTTTCCTGTTGGGCAAGGGAAGCCATAATAGTCAGCATAATTTCACCCTTGGAATCCATGGTGTTGATATTTTCTTTTTCAAAGAATACAGCGATGTTTTTATCTTTTAACTGACGGATGTATTTAAGGCAGTCTAACGTGTTTCTGGCAAATCGGCTGATGGATTTTGTAATGATCATGTCTATTTTCCCTGACATACATTCCTCAATCATGCGGTTGAACTCTTCACGCTTTTTGGTATTTGTACCTGTGATACCATCATCCGCAAAAATCCCTGCCAATTCCCATTCCTTGTTTTTCTTAATATAGTTTGTATAATGTTCAATCTGAATTTCATAACTTGAAGCCTGCTCCTCACTATCCGTTGAAACACGACAGTAAGCAGCCACTCGTATTTTGGGTTTGCTCTCACTAGTTTTATTATTTCCGACTCGTTTAATTGCCGGAATCACTGTGACATTTCTACTCACTGCCACTTGTTACACCTCACTTTCTATCAAACTGTAACATCACAAGTTAAGCGTCCTATGAGTGAAGGCTTTCCTGCAAACGCTGAATACTTCAAGCTAGAATTCTTGGATAAAAACAGTGTTTCATTAGGTCAACAGTTCCGCGAAATATTACCGTTACTATGGCTTAAATCTGGTGCCATTGGAAAACGACCAGAAGTAAACAGCAATGATGAACCTGAAATGCTAATTTTACCTCAAAATGGCTTTGCTATCCTGGTTGATGAAACAAAGTTTGCTGAGTTTACCGAAAAGCTTTCTGAAGAGGATAATATCCAAGTAGTCTACTTCGTTACTACTCCGAGGAAGCTTTCCGTGAAATGACGGCTGGAGTAAAAGCAAATAACACATACCAACTTTATCGCGATTATATCGATAACTTTGTGTTGGGAAGCAGGAGGGATTCATAAATGAGAGATATATTATTTCCTTTTCAGGAAACGGCCCTTGCCGAACTACATGATAAAATTAATAAAGCGCATTTGATGTGGAGCGAACGCGATCCACAGATAATATCCTTTTCCGCCCCTACGGGTTCAGGAAAAACTATCATTATGACAACACTTTTTGAGGATATATTATATGGCAGTGCTGACAGCATTGGAGAGCCAGATTCTGTTTTCATTTGGCTATCCGATTCACCGGAGCTTAACGAACAAACAAGGCTGAAGATTGAAAGTAAATCTGACAAAATTCGTGTTCGTGATCTGGTAACAATAGAATCAACCTTTAACACTGAATATTTCGAGGGTGGTTGCATTTACTTTTTAAATACTCAAAAACTCGGTTCTGATAAACTGCTAACAGGGACTTCAGATACACGCCAATATTCCATCTGGGAAACACTTACTAATACTGCTAAGCGCAGTCCTAAACAATTTTATGTGGTGATTGATGAAGCGCATAGGGGTACCTATACATCCGTTCAAGCAGAAAACAAGGCACAGTCAATAATGCAAAAATTTATTAAAGGCAGTAAAGAAGACGGACTTTGTGTCATGCCTTTAGTGATCGGTGTGACAGCGACACCCCAGAAATTTGATAATTTAATTGCCGGAACGACATCAACCGTCCAGAAAGTCATCGTTCCACCTGAGCAGGTACGTGAGTCCGGTTTGTTGAAAGACAGAATCATCATACACTATCCAGATATTCAATTAACTGCCGATATGACAATGTTTAAAGGTGCAGTAGATAATTGGCGCAAAAAATGTGCTCATTGGAAATCCTACTGTGAGCGCGAAGACGAGAAAATGGTGAACCCTATTCTTGTTATACAGGTTGAAGATGGCAATGAGCGTGAAGCAACTCATACTGATTTAGGAACTTGTATTGATTTACTAGAAGAAACAATAGGACGCAAATTACAGCCAGGTGAAGTCGTGCATACATTCAATGACCGTGGCACACTTAAAGTACGTGATGTTGAAATACAACAAATAGAAGCGTCTAGAATAAATGACGAAGAAAATGTGATGGTTGTATTCTTCAAAATGAATCTCTCTACAGGATGGGATTGTCCACGTGCCGAAACAATGATGTCATTCCGTAGTGCGCAGGATTATACTTATATTGCTCAATTGTTAGGGCGAGTTATTCGTACACCTTTGGCCAGAAGGATATCTTCTGATGCTGAACTTAACAGCGTCAGCTTATTCCTTCCATACTTTGATGAAGAAACGGTAAAAAATGTTGTTAATGCTTTACGTGACAGTGAAGCAATTATGCCAACAGAAACAGGAACTAACAAAGAGCTTGTAACATTAGGGCGAAACTTGGCATATACAGACGTGTTTGATGCAATGGATAACCTCATCACTTACCGGATAGATTCAGTTCGTAAGCAAGCACCATTAAAATTATTAATTCAGATTTCTCGTGCTCTTACCATGGATGGTATCGACTTAGAAGCTCAAAAGACTATCAAAAACGCAGTGTTGTTAAAAATGCATGAGGAAATCACGCGGATCAAAGAAAGTGGTGATTTTGAAAACCGAGTAGCTGCAATCACTGGCTTTGAGCTTGGCACGTTGACATTTGATTATGGAGACAATGCCTATTCTTTTGATGAGTCCTCACAGACTATGACAGTATCAGAGTTTGATATTTCTCGTCATTTTGAACAATCGGGAAAATTGTTAGGGGAAGGCTTGCACAAAGAATATTGGATTCGGAATAGTACCAGGGATCATATTGATGTAAAAGTTGAAATAATCGTTCTTACAAATGATACTAATGCAATGGAAAGAATAAATGATTTCGCAGAGGAAGAATTTATTACACTGTATGAAAATAACAAACGCGCCATTGCAAAGCTAAATGAGGCACGAAAGAATGTTTATGAAAGATTAATCAACGCTTCAGCACAACCAATTGCAGTGCCATGGGTATTGCCGGATTCAATCGATTTTTATCTGCCAGACGATAGAATAAAGTTTGAACAACATCTCTACTGTGCTGAGGATGGCACATTCCAAACATCACTAAATAAATGGGAAAGCGGAGTTATTGATGAAGAACTAAAAAATGGCGCTATTTGCTGGTTGCGTAATCTTGATCGTAAAAAATGGTCACTCGAAATTCCGTATGAAGTTAACGGCGTTACCACTTCCATGTTCCCAGATTTGGTAGTTGTGAGAGCTGATACAGAAGGTTATGTTTTCGACATTCTTGAACCTCATGACCCTAGTCGTAAAGACAATTACCCCAAAGCTGTAGGATTAGCAAAATTTGCTGAGAAACACTGGGATAAATTTGGTAGGATTCAACTTATTCGACTAAAAAAAGGTGTGGATGGTCGTGACCATTTCTATCGTCTTGATATGGGAAAAACAACGGTTAGAAACAAAGTACGTGGCATTATATCAAATGAGGAGCTTGACAGAATTTTCGATACAGATGCGGAGAGAGAAGATTAAATTCTACATCTATCCTGTCAACTCAACCCCTACAAAAATAGGCGTTATCTAACCTGTCAACTCAACCCTATCACTTTCAGGGCAGTTGATATGTTACCTCAAACAATAAAAATAAGGGTTTCCTGATATGAGAACCTCCGGCAAAGTAGCCTATAGAAAAGCTCAATGTCTGGAAACCCTTTATTTATATAGGCATTTGCAATCCTTCTACTTCTCCACCCTTGACATCAAGACAACACACTCCACGTGCGGTATTCAAGGGAACAGATCGTGCAATGTTTCTGGATAAGAGAGAATTTACAGGACCAATCTATACACAAATCGAAGAAGCAGTAGATTTTGTATTGAGAAATATTCGGCTTGGAGCAACAATTGACGGATTGGTGCGAAAAGAGAAATATGAGTTACCACCGGAAGCAATCAGGGAAATGATTATTAATGCCCATTGTCACCGTAACCTATTAGATGAATCCTGTATTCAGGTCGCAGTTTATGATGACAGATTGGAGGTGACATCTCCGGGTGGATTATATAACGGATTAACTTATGAGGAAGTCATGAATGGTCATTCGAAGATCAGGAATAAAGGCATTGCCAATATATTCAGTCAGATGGGACTTGTAGAGGCATGGGGAAGCGGAATAAAAAGAATCCTTAATGCTGCAGAAGAGTATGGACTTCCAAAGCCGAGATTTCAGGAATTTGATAATATGTTTCGGGTAGAGTTGTTCCGAGTCAATCCAATAACTGACCAAGCTAACCAAGCTACTAACCAAGCTAACCAAGATTTAGAGAGATTAGACCAAGTGGAAGATGAAAATGTACTGAGTGAGAAAGAAATAGAAATTCTGAATCTTGTACGTATGCAACCTTCAATCACGCAGAAAGAAATGGCTAATGCGTTAGATTGGAATCTTGCTAGTGTGAAGTATTATATAACCAAATTGAAGGAAAAGAATTATCTGAAGAGGCAGGGAAGTAGCCAAAAAGGGAAATGGGTGATATTAACAAAACGAGATTGACACTTGTATCAATTCGTGTTAAACTATGAAATGTAAGGAGGAGAGAAAGATGCCTAGAAAACCATCATTAGACGGCAAAGATTCTAGTCTGAGAATTAGGATGTCACCAGAGCAAAAAGAAAAGCTAGTATCTTATGCAGAGAGACATTATCAGACTATGAGTAATGTAATATTCCAGGCGTTGGACATTCTTTACGCAAGAGAAGAACAACAAAATAATAAAGAGTAAAATGGAGTTATTTTGGAGTTTATTTCTTCATAAGCGGTGCGAAAAACACAAAAACAGAACGCACGTTCGAAATATAAACCTCTAATAACAGCCTTTGCGTGTCATGAAACGCAGTCCGCAAAGGAACTGGAATAGATATTTTATTAAAGGACAAAAAGTATTATCTTGTAAAAGATAAAAGTGATGGATATCCAATAGAAAAATTAAACCTTGAGGTATGAGCAAAAATTGCTTGTAACTCAAGGTTTTTTATATGGGAAATGTTAAAAAGCATGTGGTATATGCGAAAGAAAAGCAGGGTAATAATGCATGGAACCGGAATGTGGATCAGGCATTGCTTACGGGTGCATCAGAAATGGAAGTAATGACAGCAAAGCAATCGGATACCTGAGGGGAATTGTAGAATTTCTGCGGAAAACGAAATGCTGTGATAGAGATTCAGAGGGGAATCCACTGCTTGATCATGATGTGCGGATTGACATTACGCCAGAACCATTGCCGGCAAAACCGAAAGGAAAAAGACCTTCTTCCGAAAAGCAGGAAGCAGAGGTTATGCGGTTGCAGCAAATCCTGAACAAGATGAAAAAACAGGAACAGAAGATCTATGCCATTGGGAAAGCAATTGTGAAGTTGGAAAAGGCGAAGGCTACACTGGATTTGATTCCGGCTCAGCATGGATATCAAAATGCACTGGAAGTTACAAAGGTAATGAGGCCTGCGAAAGCTGAATTAAAGAAGGTTCAGCTGGCTCAAAAAGCATGGGATGCACCGGAACCAGAACCGGAGAAAATGTATCTGAGGATTCCGGCGAATATTCCGAATGTGGAGAAACAGGAAATGCAGAAAAATATCGGGCAGAAATGGAGTATTCATGAACGGTTAGAGGGGAAGAAACAGATCGTGGAACAGCAGCCGAAAAAGAAGAAGCAGAGAAATGGAATGGAACTATAACTCGTATATATTTGAAGAATATGACTGATAAGTGAAACCCTGGATGACAGAATGAAAACTGTTAATCCAGGGTCATTTGTTATAGGATAGTCCATTAAATATTGTGTTGAAATCAGTATGAAATATTTCGGTCAAGGCAATGAGTTCACTAATCTTGATGTTGTAGGTACCTGCTTCAATCTGAGAATAAATGCTACGAGTGGTTGGAAGATTTCTTAGCTGTAATTGAGCAACAACCTGTTCTTGTGTGAGGTTCGCTGCAGTTCTTAAATTTCGTAAATTATTTCCAATGGAAACATCATTGATTTGTCGTAACTTTTGTTCCATAAATAATCCATACCTTTCATTTGCATCGCTGTGCTTGTATTGATTTTACTTGAAAAATTTCATACAATTGCAATGTATAGATTGCAAACAAGAGGGATAAGAAGTATGAATGAGAAACGTATATGTATAGTGTGCGTAATAATGATATTTGTTATCATGACGGGATATCATTTTGAAAAGAAATCTGAGGAAGAAATATCAATGGAGCCGGATGTGGTGAGCAGTATCAGTATGAATCGGGATCAGTATCTTACAGTAGTTGCAAATCGGTATAGGATCGAAGATAAAGAAGAATTCGCAAAATTACTGGTGAAGATGTGTAAGCTTAATTTTGAATATGATCTTCCATGTGATTTGCCCTTTGACTTGGCAGCATATAGATTATCTGGATCTAAGTGGAGACCACTCAGCGATGAAATTTGGATAGGAGATTTAAGCAATGAAACAATACTGGATGTTTATGATTCAGAGGTAGATGAGTTTGTGGTCTACTTATCTATGGGACGGCCTCTTGAAACAGTTTCATTAAAAAATAAAGGAGTATATAGGCAGGCAGCGATTGGCTTCCTGTGTAGCTATAAACAAGAGTATGATTTTACATTTTTGGCTTTCCTTAAGCAGGGAAAAGTAAAACGTGCTGTATTTTGTAATAACAAGTGTCAGATGAGAGATGAGACAGAGCTTATCTATGATACTGTTACAAAGAAGTTACATATAAATCCATGGTTTTATGGAAGAGGCAATGTTTGTTGTGAAATATTCAACGCAAAGGATGAGAGTGTTTTTAGAAAAGAAAATCTTGTGAACGATGGAATTATAGAAATAAGCGATCTTGTTTCATTTGAAAAATATTCAATAGTATTTACAGAAAAAACCAAGGGGCTTGGTCTTTCGCTTAAAAAGAATCGTGAAATGAGGCGGTTTTGCAGAGTGTTTTTTGCACGAGATGATTTTACCGGGCGTGAGTTTAAGATAAGAGAGATTTATTATGCAAGAGGATATGGAAATACTCAGGGATATATGCTGAGCAGATCCTACATAAGATTACTTGAGAAAAAGGAAGATGGAAGATTTGTCGCAGAAATCTATATTAGGGAGTTAAATTCAAACTTAAGAAGTAATATAGTAAAGCAGGTAGATGTTGAAATCTGTAGCGATGTTATCAACGGAAATATGGAGATAACGGTAACGAAAAAAGGAAAGCCTTTAACGCTTGATATTCAGAGGAATCATGTTACTGATTCTCCTATTATTAAGGGAGCTGAGGGTATGAATTATATGGTAATTGTTGAATGATGGGGTGATGTGTTTTGAGTAAAAAAATCCAATAGAAAGGTCTAGGTATATAAATGACAGGTACAAGGAGTATCTCAGATCTTCTTTTGAATTTGGTTCTGGTAAACTTCAGGGCTTATTTGAAAAGCAACTTATAAAAGAGGATTTGTTTAAAGGTCCGTATGTCGATTTGAATTTACCTTTTCAAAGAGGGAAAAATATTAATATGTTACGTTGATCAAACAATAAATAGAATATAGTCTGTTACATGTAAAGTTCCTGCTGAATTGAAATGGAATACAATAAAAACAAGGTATAATAACAATAATTTGGTATAATAACAATAAAATGGTTGAATAATATGGTGTAATATGATAAGATAAAAGTCGAAAAGAAGCGCTTAGCTATTATCGTCAGTTATCTGGTTTGAAAACTGTAAAAGTGAGGAGGTTAATTATGCGAAAGAGAAAAGTTTTATCGGGGTTAGTAATGTCATTAGCAGTTATGAGCATGTTGCCGTCTGTTTCTGCATTAGCAGCTGAAAATGTAGAAAGTGGACATGTATATGTTACTGAAGATGTGTCCCCAAAGACACGTGCTACAGTTTCAGCAGGAGGAGGAACTTGGACATATGGCATAGATGGACAATGGTGTATTTCATATTATAATCATAATTCTAAAAGGCATCGTGCAACCGCAAAAAATGGGAATGGGTCTATGGATCGTACACCGTGGATGCCGGTTGCGGTTTATGCAAGAGCAAGAATTATTGCTACTCCTTGGGGCGGCAATGAGGCATTTTGGGACACAAGAACAGATTAATAATTAAGATTTAAATACGGGTCGTCAGTATTGGCGACCGTATTTAATTTAAAAATAGTTTGTGAATTCTAATTAAGTGAAATCAATGTTTCGGAAATAACTAAAAAGGCTGAAAAACTTGTTTGATTATATAAGCAAGGGAGAAAGGAAGAGTTTTATAATTTTAAATTCGATGAAAGGGCGGTATGATCTTTAGAGGTATCATACAAGGGGTGATATGAAGCGAATCCAATTAATTTTAGTATTCGTATTATGTGAATTGCTATTTTTTTGTTCCTTCTTTTTGAATAATAGCAAGATTGAAAACCAGTTATTGTTTGGTAAAGAGCACTTTTATATGTCATATAATAAAAACGCTGAAGTAGAGAAGTTTTATGAGTTTTTGCAAACGTTTTCAAATAAGAATCAGGTTAATATAATGCAATATAATTATAATTCTGAAGACGAGATTATGATATACTCAACAAACTTAAGGTATGATGACTATTTTATTTTAGAAGGAGGGAAATATCCTAAGGGAAATAAATTTGTTCAAAATATAGAAACAAATGATAATAACTATGTTGGAAAAATTAGTTATCCATTTTCGCAGAATAAAGTTAAAATTTTCGATTTTACGTATGCAATGAAGTCGGGATATAATTACTCATTTTATATAGATACTCATGATATACAAATATTAAATCTACTGGAAGATCAAGCAAAAAAATATGGTGCTATTGAGTTTGAAAGTACAGAAAATAATCAACAAGAAACTATAATGTTGTATTTGATTGTATTTTTAATTATGTGTTTGTGCCTATTGGAGATTAAAGTAATACTTGGCAATCGAGGGAGAGAGAAAATATACTTCTATTTGGGATTTGGGAAATGGGAGTATATTAAATATGTTTTCACTAATGTAGTAGGTGTATTTTCGTTAATTGTCTGCGGTATAATCATGGGAGGATATATATGTGTAGCATATATGCGGGGAGTATTTTTATTGTTTTGGCAAGATTATGTAAAGATAGTATTATTAATAATTTTTATATTGTTACTTATAGGAGTTATTTCACTTTGTTATCTGTTTTATGAAAAAGCGGGTTTGTTTATAGGAAAATATTCACTTTGGATTTTAAAGAGTATTATTTTGATATTTACATTAATTATGCTTTGCAGAAGCAATAATGCAGTACTAAATTTACTAGATACAATGCAGACAGGAAATGAATGGGAAAAAACACAAAGTATATATAAAATACAAACGAGATTTTTAGGGGAGATAAGTTTACAAGATGATGAAAGATTTTCTGAAGATTTAATGAGTTTTTTTGCGAAAATTGAGGAGAATCAAAATGGATTTGTATTGGATTCAAATAATTTTGAAACATTTAGAGATGAGAATGGGGAAAAAATGTATTGGTATCAGCAACAGAAAGATGTTGGTGAATATGGGCCATATGGACGAAGTATAGTGGCTAGTAAAAATTATTTTCGATTCAACCCAATATTTACGCCTGATAATAAACGTGTTGAAAGTTTATTAGATCCCGATGAAAATACAATGAATCTTTTAGTACCAGAGCACTTAAAGGATTCGGAAAACGAACTTATTGAACAGTATAAAGACTTTTTCTATTTTGCAAAAGTTGAAATTGCCAATATGTATAATAATGCATGTGGCAGGAAAGAAGAGGATCTAGAAAAAGATAGTCTTAAAATAAATATTATATATGTCAAGAATGATAGTAGTTATTTTACTTTTAATAGTATGACAGGGGATGAGGAAAATCATGTGGTTCAAGATGTTGTAACGGTTATTTTTGACAATAAAATTCATGCTTCATACTTAGGGGCTTATGCAAGTAATAGTTTGTTTTTTGAGGATCATGGAACGAATAATGCATATCTTACCATTACTCCTTATATGGAAAAGACTAACTCCATAAATATTTTATCGGCTCCAAGTGTTTATGCTGAGTTAGGGCAGCTGCGTAATAGATACAATACTGAATTGATTAAATTACTGATAATAATTACCCTTTTAATGATAAGTAATATTGTGCTATCTATAATATTATCGTATTTGTATTTTTGGGAGAATAAGATGAAATATTATGTATATTTTTTGTTTGGTTATTCGTGGTGGTATACTAATGCTCCCTTACTTATTACTGATTTAATTATCATACTAGGGGGAGGGATGGTTTTGAAATTGTACTTTTCTATAAATGTTTTAGCATATTATCTGTTGTTTGTTTGGATTGTGAATATTTTAAGTATATTTATTTCAAGTAAATTTTATGATTTTAAACACTAGAGATTATTCAAAATTTATGAGGTAAAAGGTATATGATTGATATAAAAAATGTTTCGTACACCTATGGTAAGGAAAAAATTTTTAACAATTTTTCTACTTTTATCAAGGATGGAGAGTTTGTAGTTATAACGGGAAAAAGTGGAAGTGGAAAAACGACGCTGTTAAATATAATAGGGTTACTATTAAGACCGCAAAAGGGAGAAGTTTATATTGATGAGAAAAAGGTAATAAGTAATAAAGAAACTATGCTTGCAAGAAGATATCAGTTTGGCTATATTTTTCAAAATTATGAATTACTTGAAAATGATACAGTAAAGAGTAATTTGTTACTTGCCACAAAATACAACAAATCTTTCAAAAAAGAATTAATAGAAGAAGTATTGGATAAAGTAATGTTACCTAAATCGATTTTAAAAAAGAAGGTTTGTAATTTGAGCGGAGGTGAGCAGCAACGAGTGGCTATTGCAAGAGTTCTTTTAAAGCCTTGCAATATAATATTAGCGGACGAACCAACTGGGAATTTAGATGGAGAAAATGCAAATATAATAATGCAATTGCTAATTGAATTAAATGCTCAGAATAAAACCATAATTTGTGCAACACATGATAAAAAATTTTTAGACATAGCGCAAAAGTGTATTGATCTAGATGAAATATATGTCTAAAGGAGTCTATACTAGGTTTCCTGTATATAGGGGCAGAGTGAATTGTCATATGGTTAATGCTTAAAAGTAGAAAAATAGCATATGTAAATATGTAGTGGTTTTTTTAGAATTGACTTAAGAAGAAATTTTGTTGTTATATAA
Organism: Bariatricus sp. SGI.161; assembly: GCF_050313695.1. NCBI lineage: Bacteria > Bacillati > Bacillota > Clostridia > Lachnospirales > Lachnospiraceae > Bariatricus > Bariatricus sp. SGI.161. The sequence continues at coordinate 4,552 of NZ_JBNPLX010000024.1, read as the reverse complement.
ATTCCTTTAAAAGTAATGTTATATTATACTATATTATTGACAATATATTAGTGATTTAGTATATTGATAATATGGAGGGATATTATGAGAAAGCAAGTGTTAACTTCAAGACAATTTGAAATCTTAAATATTTTATGGGATGCAGGGCGTCCACTTCTTATTTCAGAAATAGCAGAGAGGCACTCAATAAATATAAATACTGTACAATATGGAATTAAAGCGTTGATAAAGATGGGATATGTAGAAGTTGCCGAAATTGTACATAGTAAAAATGTTTTAGCAAGAACTTATCAGACAATTATAACTAAGGAAGAATATTTGTTAACTATCTCTAAAGAGCTAGGAAATCAAAAAGATTCCGGTATTGGATTAATTGCCTTAGTTAAAAAGGAGAATAACTGGAATATATTGAATGAAATAGAGAAAGTTATCGAAGAAAAACGGAAGAGGGAAGAGAGATAATGCCATCGGTTGGATCTATACTTTTTTGTGTATTATTGATTATATTCCTATACTTATATCTTAGAATAAGTTTAATGATAAATTCTGAGTTCTTTTTGAATAATGTTCGAGTTGTATTTATGGGAATCATTATTTTATGTTTAAGAGCAGTAGTTCCGATCAATTTTCCTTTTACTATTACGTTTCCTATTAAGAGAGGATTACCCCAAATTACTAGTTTTTTTTTGGAGACAGAGATAGGAAAGTGGTCTTTGGTAGAATGTCTAGTGACTATATGGGTAGCAGGAGCGCTAATTGCATTGGTTCAGTTAGCATATCAATATTATCGGTTTAGGATTCTTTTGCTGCAAGCGGTTACGATTGGACATGAACCTCCAGAAGAAATTATGCAAATATTAAAAGAAAATAACATGAAAAAGGTGCGGGTCGTGATTTTGTCTGGACAAATAGTGCCAGCTATTTCTGGAGTCATCAATCCGATTTTGATTCTCCCAGATTATGAATATACGAATGAGGAATTAAAATTCATTATAACACATGAAATATTACATTATAGAAAGGGGGATTTACTATTAAAAACATTACTAGAGATTTGTGTGCGGATTTATTGGTGGAATCCGATTGTATATTTTTTTAGAGATAAGTTTTTACTATTTGTTGAAGTGGCTAATGATATTTCTGTTATTAAAAACATCCCTTATAATGAAAAAAAAGACTATGTTGAGTGTTTATATAAAAATGCTAAACTATGCTCTCTGTATCAGCCTATAGCACATAAGAAAGCTTTTATGATTCCTTTTACTTTGAAAGAATCTGATTTAAAGATTAGAATTTTTAAAATAATCAATTATAAAAGAAAAAGTGGTAAGAAGTCATTAATGGCTGGAGGAATCAATTTTTGTGTGTTAGTTATAATGATATTATCAGGTTTGTTTTTTGTCCCAGAAGCATACTCTGTCTCAAACGAAGTTGAAAAGACTACGTTTACTATTGATGAAAATAATGCTTATTTAATTAAAAATGACAATCAATATGATTTATATGTTGACAATACATATGTTGTTACATTGTCTGAATTAGACGAGAATATGAAAAGATTGCCAATTTATGAGGGGAAAAGAAAATGAAAGAGAAGTTATTTATAATTTTATTGGCCGTGTTAATATTAAGTGGAAACATTGAAGGAAAAGTATTAGCTAGTCAAGCGACTTCTAAAGAAAGCCTAGCGATAGAGCAGAACTACGCAATTAGTCCGAGAGCCGAAATTATAGACTGGAGATATAAAGTTGTAAATGGAGTGTTATATAAACGTCTTTACAATTATACACGTCAAGAATGGGTGGGGAAATGGATTAGAGTAGGGTGATTTATATATAATCCAATTCTTTGATTTGTGTATAATAAATTTTGACGATATTTAATAAAAAAGCCCATATATTATCTCAAAAGCGATTTGAAAGTAGTACACGCTCAATAGCGAGTACCTCCAAAAATTAAGAGCTACCTTACGGCAGCCCTGGTTATCAGTTCTTTCGAATCCCATCCGGTAGATTTGGTGACCACGGTAAAAGATCATCCAGAAAGGATCGGTCGGTATCATCCATATGCTTCGGTATCTCTTCTAAGAGATATACGAAGTAATCATACGGTTTTAGATTGTTTGCCTTTGCTGTTTCCGCAATGCTGTAAATGATCGCGGATGAATGGGCACCGTTGATGGTGTCAATCATCTGCCAATTCTTTTTATCTATGCAAAAACCTCGGATGGCACGTTCCGATGCGTTGTTGTCGATTGGAACTTCGCCATCTTCCAGAAATACCCGGAGGTATTTCTCCTGATTCAAAATATATGTGTATGCCTTTCGTAGCTGTCCGCTGGAAGGAACAGTTGGTTCCATTTCTTTGAGGTACACAAATAAGGCATCAACCAATGGTTTTATAACCAGATGTCGCTGCATAAGTCTTTCATCAGGTAAAAGTTCTTGTAGTTTACCCTCCTCGCGATAGATTGCCTGTATCTGTTTCATTACCAGATAGGCGTTGGACTTCTTGCGCTGTTCTTTTGGAACAACGTTCATCGCCTCGTCAAACTTTCTCCTGGCATGAACCCAGCAGCCTGCGATTCGCAGATCCTCGCGTTCTTTTTCGACTTTGTGGTAGACCTGATATCCATCCGTCACACAGATGCTGGAATAGTCCTTCAGGAATTCCCTTGGATGGGAGCTGTTGCGAGTTTTATGATAATCATACAGGACGATCTGTTTGTCTTTGTACAGATGCCTGGAGCGATACACCCACATGTAGCTCTTGGATCCGGCAGGACGACCATCTCGATGTACCAAAACAGGAGTTTCATCTGCCTGAATCACATGATAATCATACAGCTTTTGATGGAGATAATCGTACAGGATTGCCAGATAGCTTTCGCCCAGTCTAATCATCCAATTGGCCATGTTTTGACGTGTGATGCTAAGACCATAACGAGAAAACTCCTGTTCCAGGCGATAGAGAGGAACAGCATTGACATACTTGCCATTCATAATCGCTGCAGCAAGTGTTGGAGATACCTGACTTCCGTGAAGCAATGCCTGTGGGTGGTCTGCTTTTATAATTCGTCCATCTTTCTTGCTGGCATACACACCAACATGATGCTCGTCTATTTCAACCTTTGCAGGAATGAAACGGTAACGTTTGGAGATTGCATCTGGAAGCTGCTTCCAACCGTTTTCTCCAAACTCAGCCACTAATTCTTCCTCGGTCATGTAGTGTGTAATGATGTTCACCGGAAGACCTGACAGATCGGCATCCTTCTTCCCAACAGATTTTGGTTTGCGAACTGGTTTTGGTTCCAAAGTTTCAGGTTCTTCGGCATCCAGATCAGATACCGCCTCGGCTTCATTGAAGAACACAATGGTTCCATCTATTTCCATGAAACAGATCTGACTGGCATCATCCATCTTCTCAGAAGATCTGCCGAATCTGTTCTTATTGGAAAGAGTAACCTGCTCAATGAGGAGTTCCATTTTTCTGTTTAGATCTTGTATCTCACCAGAAAGCTTATCGTTCTGTTCCTGAAGCTGGAGGAATAATTCTACGATAAAAGACTCTGCAAAGGATTCTTCTTTCGTGAAAAGAATTACTTAAGCAGAAAACGCTTTTGTGGATAACTAATAAAAAAATATTTTGTATCGTTTTTAAGTGTAAAAAATAGAAATTTTATTTTCTACGTATTGCACAGTCACATTGTTTTTGGAGGATCTGTCGGTTCCTCGATCGGACGCCTGGCAACAATCTCCAGACCCTGCATCAGCATACGGTATTGTTTTGGAGTAACTTCATGGCCTCTTCCTTCGTACGAGGCCAACTGAATCCGCCAACATTTAATCGCTTGTAAAGAAGCAGGAACCCATCTCCTTCCCAAACCAGCCCTTTGATTCTGTCGGTACGTTTGCCACAGAAAAGAAACAGGATGTTTTTCTGGAAAGGATCCAGTTCGAATTGATATTTAATAGTGGATGCCAAGCCGTCAATTCCACGCCTTAAATCGGTGTACCCTGTGGCGATAAAAATCTTGTCAAAACCGGTTGCATCATTCAGCATGTAAGAGGCCTCCGATCCTACTTAGCAGTTCCGCAGAAGCAGTGTTTGAAATCTCCAGCGAAAAAGAGTCCTTTCGAATGATCACATCTGGTCTGAATGCAGATGATGATACGGTGGATTGTTCAGGTAACCTTAATTCAACGAAATTAACCGACGGCTCTGCTGGTACACTTACTGCATTGACTGCTGGAAGTGAAGAAGATTCTACTGTAGAAATATAAGCTTCTTCACGAAGCCGACGTTGCCAATAGAAGAATGACTTGTCAGAAATACCATGTTCTCTACACCAGGCGGTTTTGTTCATTCCGCTAGCCAGACATTCTTTTATGATCTTAGTCCATTGTTCGCAGCGTACTTTGTGTGTGATTTTATCCATGAGATAGCCCTCCCTGAAAACCTTAGATTTTTTAGAGTAATTATCTCACAAAAACTAGCAAACGACACGGTACCGGCTATCTATCATTTACCTAAGCTGTAAAGCCTTTATCTA
>NZ_JBNPLX010000023.1:0-50089 GCF_050313695.1 Bariatricus sp. SGI.161 | reverse complement strand
ACATACCGAATCACAACATCTGTCCCGATAAGCGCTACGACCAGTAAGGCAGCGATCAGTTGCTTACTTCTCTCCTGATACCACTTCTTCTTTTTTACTCCCACAATAGTATCCTGTTCTTTATTCATCCTTATCGCTTCTCATTCTCCTGTATTTTTCCGCAAACAAAGCCACACTCTGTTTCAGCACCATCATTTGCGATTTCAGATAATACTCATCCTCGAACAATGCATAGTGAACACTGGCACGAACAAGAATAAATATGAGCGGTGTTATGATGTCATAGGGTATACCAAGTTTCGGTTCAAGCTGTTTTGCATATTCGGTATAGCGCTTGCTGACACCCTCAAAGAATAATTTACCGTGTTCAATATATTTGGGATTCGTATACACCTGATACATCAATCGATATTTTTTACCGTGCTTCTTGGCCGTCCAGTAAGGAATCTCGTCAATGAAGCGCATTACATCTTCTGGATCCGTAGGAGCTTTCGCCATAAAATCATCTTCTACTTTCGCCATACAGTGGGCTGTGGATTGTATGATCAGATCATCCAGATCCGTAAAGTATGTATATAAAACAGATGAATTCACATTACAGGCTTTCGCAAGTCCACGAATACCGACATCGGAAAGTCCATTTTCAGCGTAACACTCAAAACACTTTTCCATAAGTTCAATCTTCTTCGCCTGAAATTGTTCCTCGTTACGTGTTCGCAAGGAAATCCCTCCTCATTTCTTATGTATTAAAACCCGATTTATAATCCGATCGTTTGATCTTATTATAACATCATTGAAAAAAAAAGCAATGTTTTACTGCTTTAATAACAACAAATCTGTTACTTCAAGGCCGCCTATATAATAAGAAAAGAGACCAGCATTTAAACTGATCTCTTAGATAGGAGACACACCGTCTCAACGGTACTTTCATTGTCCCAACTAAGTTCTTCTGTTTCCGCACCATTAAAATACACCGGAAAACGGAACTTAATGTGCTTCAGGAATCTGCCATCCGACTGCTCCTGCTCATAAATGTCTACCTGTTCTACAAAGCTGTTTAAAAATTCTTTTTTCTCCAGATCAGTGAACTTGTCATATAGTTTATCAAAATACAGCAAGAATTGGTAGACGTTATCTTCTGATATTTTCTTCTGTTTGATATTCAGCAGACGGTTCTTGACCTCACTGATGCTGTTCTCCACTCCTTCGATTTCATCATAGAGACGATACAGTCTTGTCTCCATATCCTGATATTTTTTCTCATAAAAACGATCTGTAATATCCAGGCTGTCCATCTGCTGTCCAAGCCGGTTCTTTGCGCCTGTCAGCTGTCGGTGCTGTTTTTCTAATTCTTCAATTTCCTTTTCCACTTCCGATGTGTCAATCCTTGCACCAATTTTATTCAAAATGGCTTCTTCAAATTTAGGATTTTGCACCAGCTTCCGGATTACTTCTTCTACCGCATCGTTCACCTTATCTTCGCTCCACTGTTTGCGGTAACTGCAATTATGCCCATCCACCAGCCTTCGATGCTTGCAGGCATAATAAAAATAGTCCTTATATGCCGTACCGTCTTTTCTCTTTTTTCGATTGACATTCCCATACATTCCACTGCCACACAGAGGGCATTTTAAAATGCCGGATAAGATATGTTCATGTTCCAGACTGTGTGTCTTTTCATAGGATATTCCTGTTTTCTGACGTTTCTGATGTGCCAGTTCCCAATCCTCTTCGGAAATGATTCCTTCATGAATACCATCGTTCAGCATATATTCTTCCTGCTTCACAATCCGATATTCATTTCTTGTTCCGGGAACCTTTTCGTTCTTTCTGCGACCAAATGCCAGTTTACCACAATAGATCGGATTATCCAGAACACCTTTGATAAATGAAGTTGCAAAAGCATCCAGCGTATTATTCTGTCTCTTTTTCTTTTTATATCCATGTTGGTTCAGCCATGACGCAATCGCACTCATTCCCATATTGGTATGGATAAATTTATCAAAAATCAGTCGAATTACCTCTGCTTCGTCCTCTGCAATCTGAAGTTCTCCGTTTACCAGTTTGTAACCATAGGGAGCAAAGCCACCGTTCCATTTTCCTTCTCTGGCTTTCTGCTTCCGTCCTTCCATAGTCTGCACCAGAATGTTTTCACGTTCAATTTCTGCCACCGCTGACAAAACAGAAATCATCAACTTTCCACTGTCTTTGGAACTGTCAATGCCATCCTCTACACAGATCAGATTTACTCCAAAATCCTGCATCCGCTGCAATGAATTCAAAACATCTGCCGCATTACGTCCAAAACGGGAAAGCTTAAATACAAGCACAAACTGTACATCGTCCTTACCATCTTCAATATTGTCCAACATACGCTGAAATTCCGGTCTGCCTTCTACGCTTTTACCGGATTTCCCTTCATCTGCAAATTCCTGTACAATCTCCATGTTCTGATACTCAGCATATTTTCTCAGTTTATCTCTCTGAGCATCCAAGCTGTAACCATCCACCTGCATGGTGGTGGATACACGGATATATACATAACATCTAATTTTTTTATTCTTCATGGCATTTACCTCATTTATTACGCCCTTTTATTGTCCCAACTAGATTTTAACATCTGTTCCAACTCTATTCAATACCTGTTTTTCAAAATTTTTAATTCCCATTGACATATTTTCATCCCAAACATATAATAATGATAGAGACAGGAATACCTGTTATCGAAAATATTGTCCGCTCACCGCTGGCGGCTTATAAATAAACGGCTCGAAAATATGGTTCGCTTACCGGAAGCGTCTAACAAATGTCCGGCTCGAAAATTCTCGGCCCTGCCGCATGGCAGGGCTGATTTTTATAGGTGATGAAATGATTTATCAAGAAGGATATGTTTACCACATAAAAGATGAATATTTTGAAAAAGTACAAGACGGTAACCTGATGCAAAACAAAGAAAACGGTACATACCGTCCGACATTTTATTGCCTGCGGGATGAAAAGACTTCTTTGCTCTGGATGGTTCCGTTAAGTTCAAGGGTTCAAAAATATAAAGTAATCCATGATAAACAAGAACAAAAATATGGACGCTGCCTGACTATCGTTCTCGGCGAATTTGATGGAAAAGAAGCAGCATTCCTTCTCCAGAATATGTTTCCTGTCAGAGATTGCTATCTTGATCACATACATACTCGCAACAATAATCCCGTGCCAGTAAAACACTCTATCCATAAAGAAGTCAGCACAAATATGAAACGCCTCCGCCAGCTCCATGCCAGAGGGAAAAAAGTGGTATTTCCGGACATTAACCGCCTGGAACAAATAATGCTGTCAGAAATGCAGGCTCAGGACACAGAATAATGCTCTTCTCATAAAAGAAACGGCAGTCCTGCGATTTCCATCTCAGGAAGCTGCCGCTTCTTTTTCCTTTTCATTTTCTTCTTTTTTCTCCTGCCCATTGTTTTTCTTATCTTCCTCCAGTTCCCGGAGCAGCTCTTCACCATATTTATCTAACATCCGCACAAGAAAATCAATGCACCGTTCAAATTCAACATTCTGTTTCACAAGCTTCTCCTTCCCTGTTTTTATTCTGTGGTCATTCTACAGGAAAGTTTTTAGATTCTCATTGAACAGAAATTGAGAGCAGATTGACTATTTCCCTGTTACTTTTGTTCACAATATTGAAATACCATTGTGCAGAACATACGTTTGTGCTATGATAAAAGAAATATAGTACCAGATAAAAGAAGAAATGATACGAAAAGGTGGGATTGCGATTGGATCGATGCGATTTTAGCTCTATAATGACATGTTTAAAAAATCATATCAGCGAAAGTAACCAGATGAGCCAGCCTGAATTTTTATATGAAGTATTTGAGGATTTTATGGACAGCCCGGAAAGTAAAGAGTTTTCTCTGGACAACGGATTGGTCTGCCGCTGGATGACAGGGCAGGCGAAGATCAGTCCCAAAATTTCTTCTTACTATGCGAAACCAAGTAAGCTGGAAAAACTGGCTGAAACAATACATCAAAATCTTCTGCCACTGATGACCGACTGCAACAAGGCACTACAGGATGTTTACACCCTGTTTATGCAGGATCCCACCGTATCCGAAGCGAAAAAGAACAAACTGGCATTACTATACAAACCTGCGGATTCACGGCTCCTGTTTCTGGCAAAGCTGATCTCCTTTGGTATGGAGCGTCAATTTGTTAAAAGGGATACCAGAAACCAGAAACTGATTGCAGGTGGTGCCCTCTCCCCGGTTGTCCTGGATTATATCATGGACAGTGAGGTACCCAGACCATGCCGACATTTTGTAGGAAGGGAAGAAGAACTGGGAGAATTACACACAATGCTGGAAGAAAACAGCAAAGTATTTCTCTATGGGATTGCCGGGATTGGAAAAAGTGAACTGGCGAAAGCATATGCAAAGCAATACAAAAAATATTATACAAACATCCTTTATGTTGAATATTCTGGCGATTTGCATCAGTCAGTTACAGATATGGATTTCACTGACGATCTGCCGGAAGACAACGAAGAAGAACGATTCCGAAAACACAACCGTTTTCTTCGCTCTCTGAAAGATGATACCCTGCTCATCATAGATAATTTCAATGTGACTGTTACACAGGACAGTTTTCTATCAGTAGTGTTGAAATACCGCTGCCGGATTCTTTTTACAACAAGGAGTAAATTTGATGGACACTGCATTCTGCAGCTAAAAGAAATACGGGAACCCTCCTGTTTGTTTCAGCTGGCATCTGCATTTTATTCGGAAGCAGAAGAACACCGAACACTTGTAGAAGAGATCATAGAAACTGTTCACCGCCATACCTTTGCGGTAGAACTGGCGGCAAAACTTCTGGAAAATGGGATTTTGCCTCCTGAGCAATTACTGGAAAAACTCCGGGAGGAAAAGGCATCCCTTGAAAATGAAGACAAAATCAGTGCTATCAAAGACGGACAGAACAACAAGGCAACTTACTATAACCATATTCACACCCTGTTCTCCCTTTATTCCATTTCACAGGAACAACAGGATATCATGCGTGATCTGTGTTTTCTTCCTCCTGCCGGTATTTCCGCCCGCATCTTTGCTGACTGGCTTGGACTGACTACTTTAAATGACATCAATGACCTGATTGAGACAGGTTTTGTACAGGCAAACACCCGGCATACCATTTCCCTGCATCCAATGATTCAGGAAATTGCCCTTTCTGAAACCAGACCTTCCATCACGAGTTGTCACACTTTACTGGATTCCCTTCAAAAAATATGCTTGATGCATGGCATGGAGGTCAGCTATTACAAAAAATTGTTCCAGACAGTGGAAAATGTCATTCACCTGATTAAAAAAGATGATATGTCCAAATACCTTCTGTTTTTAGAGGATGTCTTCCCATATATGGAGAAATACCACTACCAAAAGGGTATGAGAGAGATACTCCGAGAATTAAAGCAACTTTTAAAAGGAAATACTTATGGCACCGCTTCTGACCGGGCACTATTGCTGGATTACCAGGCAACAGTGGAAACAAAACCAGAAAAAGCCATCAAACTGGAAAAAGAAGCACTTGCGCAGATCAAAGAAATCACAGAAACTAATGCCCACCTTGTTTCCAACCTGTATGCCAATCTTGGTGGTCTTTACCGCATGAACGGTCAGACAGAACGTGCAAAAGAACACATGGAAAAGGGTATCTTGCTACTGGAACAGTATAATCTGCTTTATACCAATGACAGTATCCCGCAGATCAACAATTACGCCGCCTTATTGACAGAAATGCAGGAACCGGAGCGGGCAATGTCAGCTCTCCAGAAACTGGCACAGATTATCAAACACTATAATTCAGATCACTGTCTGGATTATGCACAGGTGCAGGAAGCCATGGGAAATATCTGCCTGATTACAGCAAATATCTCACAGGCTAAAACCCATTTCAAAAAGGCTATGAAAATCTATGAGGATGTCTGGGCAGATGAGCCGGAATTGATTGAAGAAAAATATCAGGAAATTCAGGAATTGTACCCACAGATTAGTATCGCACTGGCCAAAGGTATCTTGGCTTCAATAAATAAACAGAAATAAATTTACGTCGGACATCATTATCCGCCGTTGACTATTCTCAGCCTTTTTTCCACTTTTGGGAAAAAGATTTCATTTATGATTCTTTTGCCTTGCAAAAATAAAAAGCATGATTAATAAAGTAACCGGAAACAAAAGTCCAACTCCCATACCTGCACGAATATTGTCTCCAGCACTTTGTGTAACACGTCCAACAATCCCCGGACCTATGCTTCCACCCAGGTCCCCCGCCATAGCAAGCAAAGCAAACATAGCCGTTCCACCTGCCGGAAATCTTTCTGATGAAATACTGATTGTGCCGGGCCACATAATCCCAACAGAAAAACCACAGATAATACATCCAGTCAAACCTGTTATCGGATTCGACGAAACAGAAGCCAGCAGGTAGCATATCACACATAAAATTCCGGATCCGGTCATAAATTTCATCAGATCCATTTTATCACCATATTTTCCGAAAATCACACGACTGATTCCCATTGTAACAGCAAACATGCAGGGACCGGCCAGATCGCCAATTGTCTTTGACAGTCCCAGAGCAGCCTCCGCATAAGCAGATGCCCATTGTGCCATAGCCAGTTCTGATGCACCGGAGCAGATCATTAAGCATATGGAAAGCCAGAAAAGAGGTTTGCGAAACAGTTCCTTTATTCCCATTCCCTGCCCCTCATCTACCAAATGCTCAATCGGGCAGGTTGCAAAATTATAGATATTTATGGCCGGAACAAGTGCCCATAATACAGCCAGCCATTTCCAGCTGTCCATGCCAAACACTGCAAAAAACAGTGTGGAGATCACAATCGTTCCCACTGCTCCCCAACAATAAAAAGAGTGAAGCAGACTCATCGTTGCCTCTTTGCTATCAAATGGACACGCCTCTACGATCGGGCTGCAAAGCACTTCAATCAGACCACTTCCGACTGCATATACAATCACACTCAGGATAATTCCAACAAACGGTTCCGGCAAAAGCTCCGGCAGAAAAGCCAGACCAACCAATCCTGCTGCGGAACATACCTCAGAAGCAACAATACAGATACGATACCCTATTTTGTCCACAAACTTTGCACAAAACAAGTCTACCAACAACTGCGTAAGGAAAAAGCAGGTAGAAATCAATGCGATTTTTCCAAGTGTAATCTGATAATCATTATGAAATTTTAAAAATAACAATGGGGCAAAATTAGCTGCAATTGCCTGTGTAATAAATCCCATATAACAGGCTCTTTTTGTTTTCTGATAATTTGGCATGGTCATCACTCCTTTTGTTTTCTACAACATATTTTAATCACATTTCCATCCTCACACAGAAAGCATCCTTCATAATTTCCCGATATATAACGAGGCTCATAGTCAACGGTAAATCCTGCCTCTATCAGCTCGAGCATTAATTCATTTACTTTACTCGTACTGTCTACATACATAGAAAGACTCTTTCCGGATACGGAATTCTCTATCTTCACAATTGTTCTCATAAAATATCAGGAATCACCATCCTTATTTTACTTTCATGTAACCATTTGAACATCATGTCCTTTCACCTCATTTTTTATTGAATTATATAATATAATTCTGTTATTTTCATTGAATTATTTCTGATATTTATTGTATAATATCGTAAAGTATGTTTCAAAGAAGGACATTTCTATGAATATAAATACAACCTATACGAAAATCATTACAGATGAAGATTTAATGGAGGCAGTTCAGCACGGAAGCAATCGCTATCCTTTCCAGTTTTATTATGAAGATCTGTCCGTTTTTGATTTCAACTGTATCGAATGGCACTGGCATACAGAATTGGAATTTATTTTTATTGAATCCGGAACCGTTACTTTCTGGATTGGAGAAGACCGATTTGATTTAACCGAAGGAAATGGGATCTTCATTAATACAAAGGTACTCCATCGCTTTTATTCTCCATCAAAAGCCCTCATTCCCAATTTCGTATTTATGCCTTCTTTTATTGCCCCTCGCGACAGCCTGATTTATCAGAAATATATTCTTCCGATTATTTCTTCCCCACTGCCATTTCTCATATTTCATAAAGAAATATGCTGGCAGGCAAAGGTTTTATCTATCATGCGGCAAATTATTTCTGCACAGGATTCCGTTTCAACCAAAGAACTCCTTACCAGTTCTCTCCTTCAGAATCTCTGGCTGGAAATATTTGAAAACACAGACATTTCATACCCGGAAGAACACAAGAAGTATTCCACTGCTTCTCAAGCCCGTTTACAGCTCATGATGCAATTTATCCACCTGAATTACTCACGGAGTATCTCATCGGATGACATTGCAGAACAGGCAATGGTCAGTAAGAGTACAGCTTTGAATCTGTTTCGGAAATATTTACATATAACGCCGGTTAACTATCTCATTAATTACCGTTTAAAACAGGCCGGTCAGTTGCTTTCAAAAACCGAGAAAAAAGTCAGTCTCATTTCTTCTGAGACAGGATTTCATAACGTTGACTATTTCTGCAGATTATTCAAAAAACACTACAAGTTAACCCCAACAGAATACCGGAAACAGAAACACTTTCTGTAAACCCGTTTACCATATTTCCCGAAAGAAAAGGCACCTCCACGGTTTTATGGAGACGCCTTTTTGATATGATTCATCTTTCTCATAATATTATTACAAATCAAATTCATACATACTAAAAGATATTTTTCCGGTAGACGGATAGTCCAGTTTGATATCTCCTTTATACTGAAATCCAAAACTTTCATACAGTCTCTTTCCGGGCAGATTCCATGGGAGTGTATCCAGACGAATGGAACTAACATTTTCACTTCTGCAGATTTCCACTGCTTTCTCCAACATTTTTCTTCCGATTCCTTTTCCCTGGCATTCCGGAGCGGTCGCCAGAAGATGAATCACTGCAATCTCTGTGTCACTGCCCTTTATATTCCAGTCTACTAACTGATATCCCTCTCCCTGGATGTGGTTCACAATAAACGCTCCTGCTATGTTACCATCCTCCTCTGCTACATATAATGCCCCCATATTCAAAGCATCAGCAATATCCGACAATACAGGATATACACCCTTTTTCCATCTGAGAGGATACTCTGTATCCTGCATATGATCAATCAATTGATAATAAAATTCTAAAATCGTATGTTCTTCTCCGCATCCTGCTCTTCTTATCTCAATCATGTTATGTCTTGAACTCTCTTTCTGTTACTTAAATTTTCAGACAAAGTATATCATAAAATTTTCTTTCTGAACAGATATGTATAGCCCTTCAAATACAGACAAACGTTCATTATCCACAACAAATGCTATCATTATAAATCAATTCAAACTCAATTTCCTCTCAATGCCTTATCTCTCCAACTTTTGTATGCTTATCCCACAGCAGACCAGTACCACGAAGGTACGAACTGCGAGGGAAATCAATACAAAAATGGAGGGATTTTTTATGAGAGAAATCAGAAACACCAAAATCATTGCCGTGGATCATGGCTACGGCAACATTAAAACTACCAACACAGTCACACCTACCGGCATCACTGCCTATGAAACGGAGCCAATCTTTACCGAGAACATTCTGGAATATAACGGCACCTATTACCGAATTGGCGAAGGACACAAGGAATTTATCCCGGACAAAGCGATGGATGGAGACTATTATCTCCTGACACTGATGGCAGTGGCAAGGGAACTGAACGTCTTTTCTATCCAGGAACCAGATGTCCATCTGGCTGCCGGGCTTCCCCTGACATGGATCCGAAACCAGCGGGAAGAATTCCGTTCCTATCTGCTTCAGAATTCAGAAGTCAGCTACCGCTTCAACAATAAGGATTACCGCATCCGTTTTGTTGGATGCAGCCTTTATCCACAAGGATACCCGGCTATCGTGAACCGTCTGGGCGACTTGAAAGGAACCAATCTCCTTGCAGATATCGGGAACGGAACCATGAACATTTTGTATATCAACAATAAAAAAGCACAGGAAAGCCGTTGCTGGACAGAGAAATTCGGGGTTAACCAGTGCATGATTGCCGCAAAGAATGCCATCCTTGACCGGTTCGGTGTAAAAATCGAAGAAGCTACAGTAGAACAGGTTCTGCGGTTCAAAGCAGCGAATATCTCCACCCCATATCTGGACTGTATTACAGCTGTTGCCAGACAGTATGTGGCTGATATCTTTTCTACGCTCCGCAAATATGAATACAATGCCGACCTGATGCGGCTGTACGTAGTCGGTGGTGGCGGATGCCTGACCCGTAATTTCGGAACGTATGACGAATCCCGTGTCACGATCCTTGATGATATCTGTGCCACTGCCAAGGGATATGAATATCTGGCCCTGATGAGCCTGAAAAGGAGGGAATAAGCCATGGCAAACAACATCCGAAACACAAATCTGCGCTTCAATCTGGAGAAAGACCTGCAGCGGAAAGCATGGGAATATCTGCAGGCCATGGACAAGCAGGAATTCAGATCCTACAGCCATGCGATCGCCCTTGCACTGGTCGATTATTTTGACCGTTATTACCGCACACAGGAAGACCCCTATCTGGAAACAAGGGAACGGGAAGAACGTTTTGTCGGTCAGATTATAAAAGCCGTGGAAAAGAGCCTGAAACAAACGCTTCCCCTTTTTCTTTCCGGTCTGACAGCAGGGATGGCACAAAGGGAGCCCCAAAGCAGGGCATCCTTACCGTCTCATGAAGAACCGGAGCCAGAGACAGATGTAGACTGGGATTTTCTCGGAGAATAACCGGGACGTAAAAGAGGTGGACACATGACGGAATTTCTGACAGAAAATACCAGCCTTCCGCCCTATATGGTATTTCCCAGGTTTCTCCTGGATATGGAGCTGAATGAAACAACCAAGCTGCTTTATATGATTCTGCTTGACCGTGCAAGGCTCTCCCTGAAAAACGAAGGCTGGACAGATACATCCGGTCATGTGTTCCTCTACTTTACCATTGAAGCAATGGCGGAGGTTCTCCACAAAAGCCAGATGACCATCAAAACATCCCTGGCAGCACTGGAAAAGCAGGATCTGATCCTTCGAAAACGTCAGGGAGCCGGGCATCCCAACCGGATCTATGTGAAATTCCCGGCAGGGGCTTTCTGCCAGACAGACAGGATTCTTTCCCTAAGACAGACAGAAAACTGTCCTGCTGACAGACAGGATTCTTTCCCTGAGACAGACAGAAAACTGTCCGGTAATAAGAAAGAGAGAGATAAGAACGATTTATCAAAAAGAGAGAGTCAGGAGAAACGCTCTCCCTATGGAAAATTTCAAAATGTATTTCTGTCAGAAAAAGAACTGGAAGAAGTCAGACAGTCGATTTCAGACTGGCAGGAATATATTGAACGGTTATCCGGCTACATGGCTTCCACCGGAAAGCACTACCAGAACCATGCAGCCACCATCATCAACTGGGCAAGGCAGGACAATCCCCCTTCCCGGCAAAGCATTTACGAAAGTGAGGAATACGAAACATTATGAGAAAGATTACAGAAGAACTGACCAATCAGGTCCCAACCAGAGAATTGCAGCCGGATGAATATTTTCATGAATCCGACCGCCTGATCTACTGCGCCAAATGCCATACGCCCCGGCAGAGCAGGTACACCTTGCAGGGCAGGGTATTCATGCCGCCCATCCGGTGCAAATGCCAGCAGAAACTCTATGACCAGGAAGAAAACAGACGGAAACTGCTGGAAAAACAGGCAGAAATCGAACGGATGAAAGCCAGCGGGTTGCAGGATAAGGCACTCTATGATTATACATTTGACAAAGATAACGGCATCAACCCGGAGATGGCATACGCCCACAAATATGTGGAGAACTGGGAAGATATGAAAGCCAATTCCTCCGGTCTTCTCCTCTGGGGAAATGTCGGTACTGGGAAATCCTTCTTTGCAGGCTGCATTGCCAATGCCCTTCTGGAAAAAGGCGTTCCGGTGCTGATGACAAATTTCTCACGGATTCTGAATACCCTGACTGGAATGCATTTTGAAGACAGGAACCAGTTCATTGACAGTCTGAACCGATACAGCCTGCTGATCATTGATGACCTTGGGATTGAACGCAATTCTGAATATGCCCTTGAACAGGTATTCAATGTAATCGACAGCCGTTACCGCAGCAAAAAACCGCTGATTGTAACAACCAATCTCACATTGACGGAACTGAATAATGCACCTGACGTGGCACATAGAAGAATTTACGACCGGATTCTGGAACGGTGTGCCCCCATCCGGATCAACAACCGCAACATCCGGCAGGACAATGCCTCTGCCAATCTGCAGGAAGCGAAGAAAATACTGCTGTAATGAATCCGGTACTAATTATTTCAGGAAATGTTACCGCATTATTACCACTATTCTCAGGCGGTGATACTGCAATCTGCCTTTCCAGACATGGGAAAAAGTATCACTGCCACTGACCATTCAAAACAGTACCAATTCAAATAATTGTAAGACCAAAAGCCCGGATACGGGCATAGAAAAGGAGGTGCCAGATATGGCAGATAAAAAAACAATGACATCAGAAGAAAAAGCACTTTTACAGGCAAAACACCGGCAGGAGGAAGCCGAAGCAAGGAACCGCAGGAAAGAACGTAACACCAGAACACACCGATTGATCCAGGAAGGAGCAATTCTGGAAAGCGTTGCTCCACATATCCGGGAAATGGATTTGGATCTCCTGAAACGGGAACTGATGATTCGATTACGAGGGCTGTAGATTCAGAAATTTTACTCCCGAAGGGCGCACTTACTCACCACCCGATAAATCGGGCGGTGGTATCCCCTACGGGGCTCGTGCGCTCTGCCGAGGGCTATCCGCTGTTACAGGCAACACCGGCTATGCAGCCATTAACAATCGGATACCCACCGATTGTATGTGCTTCGGACTTTTCCGAAACACTCCGGCAAAGAAACTTTTTACCGGATATGGCTGCCTGATAAAACCTGCCCCCGGCAGCTTTTATTCAGTTTTGGATAAAACAAAGTAATTCATAAAAACCCAATTCAGATAATACACCCTCACAGAAAGGAGCATGTCTATGGCAATTTATCACATGGAAGCCAAGGTCATCAGCCGTGGATCCGGGCGGTCTGCGGTTGCGGCTTCCGCCTATATGAGCTGCAGCCGGATGTACAATAATTATGACGGAATCCAGCATGACTATACCCGGAAACATGGTCTGGTCTATCAGGAGGTGATGCTTCCGCCGATGGCTCCGGCTGAATGGAAAGACAGGGAACATCTTTGGAATGCCGTAGAAGAGGCAGAGAAAACAAAGGACAGCCGACTTGCAAGAGAATTCGTTGTTGCACTCCCTATAGAACTGGATAACAGCAGCAATATCTCTCTGCTTCAGGATTTTATTCAAAAGAACTTTGTAGATATGGGGATGTGTGCTGATTTTGCCATCCACGATACCGATGGACATAATCCCCATGCACACATTCTCCTGACTGTCCGTCCTTTAAACGAAGACGGTACTTGGCAGTACAAAACAGAAAAAGAATACCTCTGCATAAAGGACGGAGAAGAAAAGGGATTTACTGCTTCTGAATTTAGAGAAGCACAAAAAGAAGGCTGGGAAAAGCAATACCGCTATAAGTCAGGAAAAAAGAAAATCTATCTGACTCCATCCGCAGCACAGGAAAAAGGCTATGAACGTGTTGACAAGCATCCGAAAAGTACCCGATATGGCAGGCAAAATCCTATTTCCGAGCAATGGAACAGTGATAAACAGCTCTGCCTCTGGAGAGCAAACTGGGCAGATACCGTCAATCGAGAGTTAGAATGCCGTCAGATTGATACACGGATTGACCATCGCAGTTTTTCCGATCAGGGCATTACTGAGCAGCCGACAATCCACGAAGGCTATATTGCAAGAGATATGGAAAAGAAAGGCATGATTTCTGACCGATGCGAACTGAATCGACAAATCCGTTCGGATAACCGTCTGCTTGGAGAATTGAAAAATCAGGTCGCAAAGCTGACAAAATCTATCAAAGAAAGTATCCCTGCAATCGCCGAAGCACTGGAAAATATCCGTGGTGCCATGATCATCTTCCAATATCAGATGCTCCATAACGAAATGCAGACTGTTTCCGCTAAAGATTGGATAAAAATGACAAAACCCGTGATAGAAAAATACAAAGCCACCAAGCAGGAGATCCACAAAAAGCAGGAAGAACGGAAAATATTGAAAACTAAAAAGCAGAAACTTAGCATCTTAAATCCCTTACAGCATTATCAGCTAAACCAGCAGATTACCACATTAACAGAGGATATCGAAGAACTCAAGTCAAGAAAGAATTTCCTTATGGGAGAAATCTACTGCCACAATGACACAGAAATGAAAAATGCAGAATCCACTCTAAAGCAACAGTCCACCTTTCTGGAAAAACTAGCTGCACAACGCCAGTCACTGAATGAACAGCTTGGAAAAAACCGCAAAAAATTCATAGACCTGAAACTTTCTGTAGATTCCGAAAAATCAGAGGAATTACTGGATGCCAGAGTTTCTTTCCGGGACATTGTTCGTGATCGGATTGTTTCCAGACTGCGTGACGTTTATGGAAAGAAATTTGAGTACAACAGACTGAACGATGCCTCTGATTACATTGATGGCTGTATACGAGAAGATCCCTATGTTTTCCGGGAACGTGCCCGGCAGAAAGCCTGGAAGCAAGAACAAGAACGTAGTGAACTCAAGAAATTAAAAAATAAAATCAAAAAAGTAGAACGATAATCATTTTATTTGCAAGATATTCTAGTGGGATAAACAGTCGAAATACACATGAAACTGACGCTATGAAATATGGTAAAGACTGGTAAATGCAGCGTAAAAAAACCGAATTTGCCAGTCTTTTCCTCTTATCGCTACTTCCTTGTCAATCTCTTAATCTTGTTCTGATTTATCAATATACTTTTTTATCAGCTCTTCGTATTCGTCTTTCCAGTTCTCAATTTCCAACTTCATAGGTTTCGTCAAATCCAGACTGAAAATCCCCATGATTGATTTTGCATCAATAACATATCTTCCACTGAAAAGTGTCGCTTCTCCTTCAATTCTGCTCATAGTATTTACAAAATTTTTCACTTGATCAATGGAGTGTAAAACAATATTCACTGTTTTCATCAATATCTCCTCTTTCTTAGAATTCCTTTTCAATCTGCTGAAACATTCATTTCTCTGATTACTTTTCTTATTTTCAATATCATAGATGGAGCCACCGACAATTCGTCCACTCCCATCCGCACAAATTCCTCTGTCAGTGCCAGATCTGCCCCTAATTCGCCGCATATCCCTGCCCATTTTCCACATTTATGGGCATTATCAACCACCATTCGTATCATCTTCAGTATTGCTTTATGGTGTGGGTTATAAAAATCATCCAGCCGTTCATTCTGCCTGTCAATTGCCAGTGTATACTGTGTCAGGTCATTCGTTCCAATACTGAAAAAATCCACTAACTCAGCAAGTTCATCACTGATCATAACCGCTGCCGGTGTCTCGATCATAATTCCCTGCTCAGGCAGTTTATATGGTATCTCTGATACTTCCAATTCCTTCTGAACCTCTTTTACAATTTCAAAAATCTTTAGCACTTCTTCGGTGGAAGTAATCATAGGGTACATAACCGAAATATTTCCATATACCGCAGCCCGAAGCAGCGCACGAATCTGTGTCTTGAAAATATCAGGCTGCTTCAGGCAAATCCGTATTGCCCTGTAACCCATTGCTGGATTCTCTTCTTTTCCCAGTTCAAAATAATCCACTTTTTTATCCGCACCAATATCCAGAGTTCGGATGATAACCTTCTTACCTGCCATCGTCTGTGCGACCTGTTTATATGCCTGGAATTGTTCTTCTTCTGTAGGGAAATCAGACTTCCCTAAATATAGAAATTCACTGCGGAATAAACCAATACCTCCGGCATCATTTTCCAACACATAACCGATGTCTCCTACACTCCCGATATTAGCGTAAACATTCATTTTTCTTCCATCAAGAGTGATGTTTTCTTTCCCTTTCAATGTCTGCAGAAGCTGCTGCTTTTCCTGCTCCTCCTGCATTTTCAGTCTGGCATGGTTACAGATTTCCTCCAGAGGTTCAAAGATAACCTCTCCCTGAAATCCGTCCACGACTGCCTGCATTCCCGTATGGATTTCATTCAGATTTACCTGTACGCCTATCAATGCCGGAATATTCATCATCCGTGCCAGAATTGCCGTATGGGAGTTTACAGAACCATGCACGGTAACAAAAGCAAGAATTTTTTCTTTGTCCATCTGGACTGTCTCGCTGGGAGTCAAGTCATCTGCAACAATAATGACAGGCTCTGAAGAGTCAAATTTCTCATTTTCCTGTCCTGCCAGGCACTTGACTAACCGTGTTGAAATATCTTTCATATCTGCTGCTCTGGCTTTCATATAATCATCATCCATGCCCGCAAACATATCGGAAAAATTGTCTCCTGTTACGGCAGCCGCATATTCTGCATTTACCTCTTCTGTACGAATCATATTGTAAATGGCATCCAGATAATCTTCATCCTCCAGCAACATTTGATGTACTTCAAAAATGGCAGCACTGCTCTCTCCCACTTCCTTTAACGCTTTCTCATAAAGACAAGAAAGCTGCTCCTGCGCCTGATGTACAGCTACTTTTATCCTCTCAATTTCCGTTTCAGGATCTTCAACTTTCTTCCGTTTTACCTGGCAGTCCTCATTTTTCAAAACAACTATAGGCCCCACTGCAATTCCTCTATATACAGATTTTCCATTCACCCGAATCATGTTGTTCCCTCCCTTGACAGTACAGCCAGGCGCACTGCCCGGCTGTACCGCCTTCTATTTATAAGTTCTTCTCAAAAAATGCTTTTATTCCTTCAAATGCTGCATCTTCATCGGCTCCGCTGACTTCAACCTCTACAGTTTGTCCGCATTTTACAGCCATCCCCATAACAGCAATCAGTTTCGTTGCCTCTGCCTTTTTTCCCTCTTTGGAAAGAATAATCTTACTTTCATATTTTTTAGCCTCTTTTATCAGCAATCCTGCCGGTCTTGCATGAATTCCTAATTCATCCTTAACTATATACTCAAACTTTTTCATCTGCCTGTCCCTCCATTAAAATCTGCAAACCTCTGTTTCATTCTGCACTGCTTCCATACCACTTAAATATTCCGTCTCCGGATAGTCATCAGAATTGGTTACCACAAGAATACAGGTTGTCTCAAATCCCTTTGCTTCAATCAACCCTTTATCGAATTCCATCAGTCTGTCTCCCTGTTTCACCTTATCCTTTTCCTTCACGAACACCCGGAAGCCTTCTCCGTTCAGACTTACCGTATCAAGACCGATATGCAGCAAAAGCTCTGCGCCATTGCCCAGTGTCATACCAATTGCATGATTGGAATCCTCTGCAATCATAGAAATTACCCCATCACAGGGAGCGGTAATAATCTGTGCTGTGGGCTGTATTGCAACGCCTTCTCCTAACGCTTTTGATGAAAATACCTGATCGTTTACCTCTGTAATTGGAATTACTTTTCCAGACACAAATGCCTTCAATGATTTTACTGGTTCTTCCTTTGTTTTTCTCTTAAAAAATCCCATCCTGTAAACCTCCTAAAATTTGATTGATTTCTTTTGCTACTCCATTTTTCTGGTTGCTCGCTATAACCTTCTCTGCCAGTCTCCGTATAACCGGAACTGCATTTTTTACTGCACGGGAATGACAGAATTCTCTAAACATAGTTTCGTCATTTTCCCCATCTCCGAAAACCATTACTTCATCTTTTGGAACACCATAAAACTCTGCTGCTCTTTTCAGCATCTTTCCCTTCTCGGCATCCACTGCTGTAATTTCTGCATTCCACACAGCGGATGAAGTAACGGAAATTCCCTGCCATCCTTTAAAATGTTTTTTTACCTGATCAATTAAAAGCTTCTCGTCAGAAAACGAGAAAATTTTAAGTATCCTGGCTTCCTGATTCCAGAGTTGGGCAAAATTCCGAATTTCTAATGCCGTCTGGCATACCTTTGTATTGGTAGAAAAATCTCCTTTATCTGTATTGACTTCAAAATCTATTCCTGCGTCTGAAAGGTAATTCATTATTTTTTCTGCCAAATTCTTTTCTATGGCTTCCTGATATATTATTTCGCCAGAGGATGCCCTGAATTCAGCCCCGTTAAGCAATACATAATCGACCTCAATCTCAGCTTCTCGAAAAATTGGATATGCCGTACTCCATGCCCTGCCTGTAACTGCCACAAAGCGCACTCCTGCTCTTTGTGCCCTTTTCACTGCTTCCTCTGTTTCCGCAGATATCCTGCTCTCCTCATTCAGAAGCGTTCCATCCAGGTCACTGGCTAAAATTCGAATTGCCATTCACTGAGTCACCTGCCTTCATCTGTTTCTCTGTCCACTCTGGCAAAATGAAAAGTAAACACATGAAAATCTTCCTTTATCAGTGGAACACTGATTCCAATTTCCCTCAGTTCATCTCCACCATATGTTTTTCCGCTGGCTGTTTCCAGATATTCATATTCCGGATTCAAGCCACTCAACCGGAACTGACCATGAGAGTACAATGGATTAAAAAATTTCTGAAAGATGAATACGAGGCATTCCTCTCCGTCATTTCTCACAGATGACCAGCTCACAAAATTTTCATTTGGTGTTTCATTCCGGTAAAATACTGCCTCTTGCAGCCATCTTCTCTCTTTTTTATGCTCCGCAATCTGACCGGCAATCTCCGCCTGTTCTCCCTCACTGCATTTGGTCAGATCCAGTTCGTATCCCAGATTAAATAGCCTTGCCACCTGATATCTCGTATTTAATGAGGTCGTCCTTCCTGTCTGGTGATTTGGTGTAATACTTACATGAGATCCCATCGCTACAGGGGGATAAATCAGGCTGAACCCCGACTGAATCTGTACCCGGTCAAAAGCATCTGTATTGTCACTTGCCCAGTTCTGCGGTACATAGTACAGCATCCCCGGATCAAATCTGGCTCCGCCGCTGGAACATCCTTCGATCAGAACCTTCGGGTATTTCTTTGTAATCCGATCCAGAATCTCATACAGTCCCAGAACATACCGATGGCTGATTTCCCCTTTTTGCTCCTGTGGCAGACTCAGAGAATTCACATCTGTCAACGGACGGTTCATATCCCATTTTATATAATCAATCGTTCCATCCTTCAGATAGAAATCCAGCACGGATACCAGATACTCCCTAACTTCCTGTCTGGATAAATCCAGCAGGTATTCATGACGTCCCTCCGTCATCTGATATCCGGGAACGCACAGGGCCCAGTCAGGGTGTTCTCGAAACAATTCACTATTCTTGCAGACCGCTTCCGGCTCAAACCAGAGTCCGAACTGCAGCCCTTTACTATGGATCAGCTCTGCTGCTTTTCTGATTCCTCCCGGCAGTTTCTTCTCATTACATTTCCAATCTCCCATAGAAGTCCGGCTACTGTTATCTGCCCGGAACCATCCATCATCAAGGACGAACAATTCCACTCCCAAATTTTTGGCCAACTCTGCCTGCTCCTCTATCTTTTCCATATTTACATCATAGTACATGGCCTCCCACGAGTTCAAAAGAACAGGACGTTCTTTGTCCGCAAATTTTTCCGGCATCAGATGATATTGATACAGCCAGTGAAAATTTCTGCTCATGCCATTCAGCCCCTGAGAACTGTAATTCAATATTGCTTCTGGTGTATCAAACACCTCACCGGGAGCCAGTCTCCAGCAAAATGTATCAGGATGGATCCCCATCTGTGCACGTACATTTCCAAACTGGTCTAACTCCACCTGTGCCAGAAAATTCCCACTGTATATGAAATGAATGCCGTATACCTCCCCGGAGTTTTCTGTAGTCTGTTGATCCATCAGAGCCAAAAACGGCTGATGCTGGGGACTGCTGCTTCCCCTCACACTTTCAATTCTCTGAATGCCCCGATGAAGAGAAAAACGGTTGATATTCCCTTCCTTTGCATGGGTTCCATATAGAGACAGGAAATCATAGCTTCTGGCGGGCAATTCAAGAGAAATGCTCTGAACATTTTGAAGCATGACGGTTTGTTCCCCTATATTCTCTACTCTCTGATAGCGGGCTATAATTCCACTATCTGCAAAAACAGAGTAGTACAGATATACCCGTATCCCAGCAGTGTCATCTTCACAGATGATCTCCAGCGTCTCTGCTTCATTCTTTTCAGCAAAAGTAGAAGGCATCTTTGGAATTTCCGGTTTTCCTTCCAAAACCCTCCAGGATTTAAATGAAAGTTCCGAAAATACTATTCCTGATTCCTGGGCAATGGCGAATGCCGGAATTCGGAAATCGCCGTGCCCTCTTGTTGGATACTCAAACGGAAAATCATCAAAGGATACATTCGAAATGCTGCATTCATGTTCCGTATTGTAACCCCGTTTAAAATAATGGGGTTCTCCACATCCCCGATATTTGCGGATTACTTTTCCAAAATACCGGTGGACCAGGTATTTCCCGTCCACCACTTCCATCACATAACTGACAGATGTATTCTTTATATGTACGATTTTTTGATCTTCGGAAAAAAGAATGCTCATGATCAATTCTCCATATTTTTGTTAAAGCCGAAAAACCAGGTCAATCCAAAAGCAACTGCAAAGGAAATCACATTAACCAACAGGTAAAGCGGAAGCTGCTCATTTAAGTACAACAGTGTTCCCGGAATACCGGTGATGGACATTCCAGTTGCACGAAGATGCAGAATGGAAGCCAGAAAACCACCAACACCGCCGCCAATCATGGACATGATGAACGGTTTTACAAATTTCAGATTGACACCAAATACTGCAGGTTCTGTAATTCCAAGCAAAGCTGACAGGCAGGAAGGATAAGCTACCTGTTTTGTCTTATTGGACACAGCTTTGATTGCCACTGCCAGAACTGCACCAGCCTGAGCCACATTACCGCAAGTTCCGATGGGATTCAGGTAATTCCATCCGTCCTGTGCCAGCATACTGATTTCCAAGAAGTTCAAAATATGGTGAATACCGAAAATTCCAAGGAGCTGACCAAAGCATCCATATAAGAATCCGCCAATTCCCATCGGCAGGAACAGCAGATGTTCAACCAGCCATAACACTCCGTTCTCCACGTAATGAAGTACCGGACCAATTCCAAAAAGTGCAAGAACAATTCCAACCAGCAAAGTAATAAATGGTGTCACAATCAGATCAATCGCATCCGGAACATGTTTGCGCAGCCACTTCTCAAATTTTGCAGTGATAATTCCTGTCACAAATGCCGGCAGTACAGAGCCTTGATATCCGGCTACCTTAATCAGCCCAAAGAAAACCAGTGGCTCTGCCTCACCTGCACCTACTGCATAAGCACTTGGCAGACTTGGACTAACCAGCATCAGTCCCAGAACAATTCCAATTACCGGACTTCCACCAAAGTTACGGAAAGTAGACCAACACACAAGAGCGGGCAGGAAAGCAAACGCTGTATCTGTCAGGATCTGGGTAAAGGTCAAAAGCGACTGGGGAATATTGTCCGGTGTCAGTCCAAATACACTTAAAACAGCTTCCTGCGTCAGCAGTCCTCTAAGTCCCATAAACAATCCGGTTGCAACCAGAACTGGAATAATAGGTACAAACACATCGGAAAACATACGGATTGCTCTCTGAAAACGGTTTCCATACACAACATTCTCCTTTTTCCCGCCTGTTTCTCCTGTTTCCGGCTCTCCTGTTATTTTAACCACTTCGTCGTAAACACGGTTTACCAATCCAGTTCCCAGAATGATCTGGTACTGCCCGGAGTTAAAAAACGATCCTTTCACCTTGTCTAATGCTTCCACATTCTTTGTGTCTATTTTTTCTTTATCTGCTACTACAATTCTGAGTCTCGTAGCGCAGTGTCTTACAGAAACGATATTTCCTTCTCCTCCAACGAGTTCCACAATCTTTTTTGCCAGATCTTTTTCACTCATGACTTCTGTTCCTCCCTCTTGTCCATATTCATAATTTCTCTCATTTCAATTTTCATACCATTTGTGGAGCCGCTTACGGTGACTTCCGGTTTTTGACTCTTTGGGAAAATGCGGGCTGAAAAAACAACCTGTCCTCCATTTACAAAGATCTCCATACTGGAATGATCCGACCATATTTCCAGCTCATTCCATTCATCTATGGCAGCCGATTTTGTTTCCACAGTGCCATCCACCCAGTTTCTTCTGGAAAAGGTCAGTTTCTTTTCTTCTGAAATGTACGCTATTTCAGCCTCCCCTTGATGAAACAGGATGTTCAGCTTCTGTTCTTCACCGGTTCGCCTCAAACAAAGGTAAAAGGTGCGCTTAGCAGGTTGTGCGCTCCACTCATGTTTCTCACACACAGCAGCAATCTCCTGCCCCAGTAGATGATACAATTCCCGGATCGGTTTCTGACACAGCTTTTCTTCCTGCAGGAACAACTCCCGAGGTAATGTCATACAATGAATATTCAGCTCTGTTCTGGAAAACACTTTCTCCTGCTCATCGTCCATCCGGGACATCCACGCAAACAGGATTCTTCTCCCGTCTGGGCTTAAAAACGTCTGGGGAGCATAAAAATCAAAACCTGCGTCCATCAGCTCAAACCCGTCATCCAGGCTGGCATCCCGAAAGATACCATTTTCTTCATCAAACTCCACCAGCTTATATGCTGAGAAGCTCAAAATCGGCTCATCTGCTGTATTATCCCTTTTCTGTGGATTAAACAGCAGCACATATCTGCCATCAAGTAAAAACAAATCCGGGCACTCCATCATTTCATACTGCTCTGACACAGCAAGCATCCCCTGATAATTCCATGTTTCTCCATCATCCGAATGACACAGGGCAATTGCACCCTTACCATTTTTTTGCTGCCCTCCGACTACCATATAATAACCGGAATGCTTTCCCTGAAATACCTTTGGGTCACGAAAATGCTCTGTATATTCTTCCGGAGTTTTCAGGATGATCCCTTTCTTCTGATATCGTCTGCCATCCTTTGTCACCACAAGACATTGGCTACTTTTGCGTTTCCCGTCTTTTTTGTTGTTACCGGTATAAAACAAATATAACTGATTATCAATCACGTACCCACTACCGGAATAAACACCATCACGATCATATTCCTGATCCGGTATGACCGCACTTCCTTCAAATTTCCATTTCAGCAGATCCTCAGAAGTAAACAGCCCCCATTCTTTATAAGAATGATTTTTCTCAAAACGGTTCCATTGGAAAAACACATAATATTTTCCTTGAAACCAGGATAAACCGTTTGGATCATTCAGCAGCCCCTTATCTGGTTCCAAATGATACTGCTGCCTAATCATTTCTGACATCCCATATCTCCTTTCTTTTTTGTCCGGCGCCTTGTAACTATATTAAACAATATTTTCTTGCCTTTTCCTATGGCAATACAAAAAGAAAATATGGAAAAAACTAACTTTTTATATTATAATAAGACTATGAAAGAATACAAAGAAACACATCATTCCCTGATGTACAAATCCAACTCCGATTTGTCCCTTTACAGCGCAGGCTATGAAGAATGTGCCTCCGGATACAGCTATGGACCAAAAATCCGGTCCTACCATCTTATTCACTTTGTGCTCTACGGAAAGGGGGAGCTACATATCAATGAGCATATATTTCAGCTTTCAGCCGGAGATGCCTTCCTCATCCCTGCCGGAAAGGTATCTTACTATGAAGCCTCAAAAGCCGATCCCTGGTGCTATGCCTGGATCAGCTTTCTGGGCATCAATTCCCAGATGTATCTGTATCAGCTCATGACTTCGTCAGATGACGTTTACATCATACATGGTCTGGATACGGTAAAATACAAAGAACGTATTTTTGATATTATTGCTCTGCAGGGTGCATCCACCAGTAGTTATTTTCAGGCAAACGGTGTTTTGTTCCAGATCATGGCAATGCTATTCGATGATATAGGTTTTCAGGAGAGCAACTGGGGAAAAAACTCTGTCATTGATGAAATCAAGTATTATCTTGACATCAACTATGCCGAAAAAATAAAGCTACAGGATATGGCAAAATCCTTCGGGATACATCCCAATTATCTTACCAGAATTTTCCACGAAACGTATGGGATTTCTCCAAAACAATACATCATGGATTTAAAATTAAAAAAAGCCCGAAGACTTTTAACAACTACAGAATTATCCGTATCTGTCATTGCCAGCTCTTTAGGCTTTGATGACCAGCTTGCTTTTTCAAAAGTTTTTAAGAAAGAATATTCTGTTTCTCCAACAGAATACCGGAAACAAAGCCGGATTCCCTCTGTTTCTGTACACAAATGAATCTTCTTTCATCAGCACCATTCTCTTTGAATCTTCAAACCAGAATAACAAAATATAAAAGCGGTGACCGATATGGTCGCCGCAAAAAACAAAACAAGCACTTTACTTTATGCCGGATACTACCTCGAAATGATATTTCACAATTCCAAGATCTAGATGCCAGATTTGCGCTTCCCGCTTTCTGAAAATGCCTCCTGCTTACAGGAACAGTTCATTTTCTTTTCTTACCGAACAAGCCTTCTTAATTGCCATAGCCGCAATCGACACCATAACGCCATTGACCTTTCTAGCATCATGAGAGCACTGCTTGACACAGCGCATACAGGAAATGCACTTTTTAGAGTCTACCGTAAAGTTCGCCGAATCAATGGCCTGTACCGGACATTTTTCCGCACATAGACCACACTTTACGCAATCTTTGTTCGGTTTCGGAACAAGACCTGCACCGCCACTCTTTTTGTAGGGACGGTTTCCCGGTATGGAAACGGCATTCTCATTCCTGGATGCAATCTGATCAGCAAAACCCGCAAGCTGTTTTTCATCAGTTGCGTCCGGTCTATTTGCAGCATACTGTGACATGATGGAGTGCTCCGCAACAGCGGCAACCGCCGCAATAACCCGGAATCCGGCTTCTCTCGCAGCGTCCTCCATTTCAACAAGCGTATCTTCGTAAGCCCTGTTTCCATATACACATACTATGGTGCATCTCGCTCCGTTTCCCCGGATCTGCCTGAAGCGTTCAATCGCCACAGCAGGTGCCCGTCCACCAAAAGAAGGCATGGCAACCAGAACCATATCCTCCTGTTTGATCTCACATTTGGTAAAATCAGTTTTGGCATTACTCAGATCAATTTGTGTCATATTCTCGCCCCAATTCCGGTCAATCATATTTGCAACTTTCCATGTACCCCCTGTAGGGCTGAAAATAATTTCTACTACATTCATGTGATTTGTCCTCCTTAAATATTATAGTTAAATTTTTTCGGAATGCATCGTGTCGATCCTGCTTCGAATGTCGGCAATACAGTCGGCAAGTGTTTTTCCCTCAAGGGAACGGGCAAAAGCCTCTTCTATATCTGCGAACATTTCAGTCAGCGCCGGACGGATATGACGCCCAACAATGCACTGGTCACTGGGGTTTTGATGAATATCCAAAAGATGAATATCTGATTTTTCCATAACCGCCTGATAGATCTGAAGCAGCGTAAGCTGTTCCGGGGCAACTGTCAGTGAATAACCGCTGATCCCTCTGTGACCATCAACGATCTCCGCCTTTTTTAGAAGCGCCAGAATTTTCCGAATGTAGCTGGCGTTGGTACCAACGCTCCCTGCCATCTGGTCGGAATTCAACGGATTAGGAGACTCTGAAATCAGTATCAATACATGCACCGCAACGGAAAACTTTGTGTCCATTCGATTTTACCTCCTAGCATTTCTTTTTCACTTGGTCTCTGAAATACGCCTCCATATGTAGTTGTATCTGATACATATACATTATATGGTTCTTAGAATCGTTTGTCAATCTTTTCTCAATATCAAGAAATAATCGTACTGTGATGGAGATAAATAAAATGATTTTGATATGATAATATTCAGTTTTCAGTCCGGATGGGCATCTGATTTCTGTTATTATCAAGAAAACATTTAAGCGTTGCTTTTATTTCTGTAATTGTTTTCAGGCAAGTAGAATACCTCTATCTCAACTTCATTCTGATCTAAATCCATTTCCACATAATAGTCTCTTATAAAATAAGAACGATAATAGTCCTGCAGAGAATATACTTCTAACGTATCAAAATCAATCAGGCACAACGGTATCGGTTCTTTTTTCTCATTTTCTTTTTTCCAATATTGTAGCGATCCTGCAACTTTTTCGAGACATTCCTGACACAGATGCTTCTCTAAAAACCTCGTATTTAATTTATACTTTTCCGGTAGTGTTACATCGATCTCTGCCATGCCTCTGGAAATCATTCCCTGTGAGGAATAAGAAATCTCTTCTGTTTTCCCAAAAGTAGAATTATTCAAAGTGCTTTCCTCTATCTCAATCCCGTTTTCATCATACGCTTTTAAATGAAAATCCAGCACATACCAATCATTCAGCGAAATCAATCCTATCGTATCAAATTTACGATAATAATCCATCAGACTTTCATTACTGTTTCCACACAAATAACACAGTGTAATATCATCCAAATCAGACTTTAAATTATCATAAGTTATTTCTATTCTTTCCATTTGATCACGATTCGTTGTTAAGTCTTTATTGAAATTTTCTTTATAAATAATCCCGAAGATAACCGCAATCAGGATTCCTATTACTAAAACATTTCCCCACATTATTTCCGCTCTAACTGAATAATATTTTGACTTCTTTTTTCTTCTATGCATTGTATCTCTCTCCATCCCAGAAAATATAGTGTACTTAAAATAAGTTCATTCGTAACATTCTACCACGTTTTGTACTTAAAATGTACTTGTTATATGAACTTAATTTGAACTTATAGTAAATGGAGAAAAATGCTTATGGAAAAAGATAAACATTTAGGACTTCGTATTGATTCTGAAACTCATAGTAAATTGAAAAGTCTTGCTGAATTCGATGGACGTTCCATCAATGGAGAAGTGCTGTATCTAATTCGTCAGGCAATCGCCAGACATGAAGAAAAGCATGGCACCTTAAAATAATTACTCG
The DNA here is from genome assembly GCF_050313695.1 of Bariatricus sp. SGI.161. Taxonomy (NCBI): domain Bacteria; kingdom Bacillati; phylum Bacillota; class Clostridia; order Lachnospirales; family Lachnospiraceae; genus Bariatricus; species Bariatricus sp. SGI.161. The sequence goes on along the minus strand of NZ_JBNPLX010000023.1, from coordinate 22,951 downwards.
AACATCACAAAAGCTGAACAAGCCAGTAAATATCTGTACCTGTTCAGCTTCTTTTGTTATTTGTAAATCAATTCATCCAACACAATCTCTTCCGCAGCACTCCGGATATTATTTACCGCATCAACCCATGCCATCTGGTCACGAGCCTTTAATTTTTCATCTATCCCCTGCTTTTCCATCATCTGCCGCACAAGAACTTCCATTCTTTCATGCGCTTCATTGTCCACCGCATTCAAGTGAGCTATCAAACGATCTTCCAACAAATAAGTGGAATAAATTGCAGAACGATGCTCTTTCAGATATGTCCTCCGCATCATTCCATATTTCCCATAATGCGGTTCTTCATCTGTACTGACAAGATTCGGATAAAAAATTCCATCTGCTCCCAATGTGTAGGTTCCACCCATTTTTTCAAACGTGCTTTTCATGTTCTATTCCTCCTTGAAATCAGCGATGTCTTATCTTAGATCATCGCAAAATATTTCAGGGCAGCTTTGATAGCTTCTTCTTTCTCTTTCGGACACTGTGGCACTCTTACGTTTTCTGATTTTGGCAGATTGTAGTTCTCTCCTACCTCGATTCCACATTTCCTTTTGATTTGAGAAATATATAAACTTGAAACCTTCAAGTCAAATTCTTTCAGCACATAATCCTTGATTTCCTGATAGGTAGCCTTTAACTCAGCACTGGTTGCATCCAGTTCATCTAAATCCAGGTCGATTTCTATCGTGTCATCAGGTTTCTGTTGGGACAAAAGAACAACCGTCTCCACATGTGTCGTCACTATGATAGGAACACATTGACTTTGCCTCGTCGGTTGTATGGGAACACAAACCGGCGCTTTGTTTTGCTGCCTTGCTATTCTTTCTCGGCGGCTTAAAATTGGTGCCGTCCAAACTGTTTTTGAATCCGGTCTTATAGATAAATGTCAGCATGGACGGGTCTTTGTTACCATCTTCATCATACCCGCCGACGATCACTTTTTCAACTATGCTTTCAAAAACATAACGGTCAAAAGTGTCAAGCACTTCGTTCTCTTCCAGCGTTCTACGAAACTCTGCAATCCGCTTTTTCATAGTGCTTTCTGTTTCAGCGGATTCCTGCAAACTCTCGCGCTGTTTTTGGAGCTGTTCGATCTGGCTACTTAAATCAAAATACTTCTGCTCGTATGTATCTTTGTCAATGATTTCTTCCAACCGCATATCAACCAGCTTGGCCCGCTTTGCATCCAATGCAGCAATATCTTTCTCAACTTTGGCTAACTGCTTACTTGCATTACTGTCCGAAAGGGTTTCTTCTGTTCGGGCAATAAATTCATCTAACACATCCTTGTTATTTTGGCACAGAAGCCGGTAGGATTCAATAAATGCCTGTTCAATGGTTTCCTCGGCAATTCCTTTACTGTCAGGACAAAACTTCTTGCCCTTTTTGGTGGCAGTCACACATTGCCAGATAACCTTGTTATACTGTGAACCGCTATGCCAACTTCGCCTTGTAAGTGTACCACCGCAGAAGCCACATTCCAGCATACAGCTAAAGGCATATTTCCGGCTGAATTTTTCACGCTTGCCATCCGTACCTAAACGGCGCGGCTTTGCGCGGCGCTTCAAAATCTCTTGTGCCTTTTCAAACATTTCATCAGATATTATGGCCTCATGGTGATCCCGGATGTAGAACTGATCTTCTTCACCGAAATTATCCAAACGGCGCTTAGAGATAGGGTCAAGCGTAAAAGTTTTCCCCATCAAAATGTCGCCTTTGTATTTTTCATTTTTGATTATGCCTATAACTGTTGTTTCGGCCCATCGGGTGCTGCCGCGTTTGGTCTTATACCCTAAATTTTCAAGCTCCTGTGCAATTACGGAACCACCGGCCCCCTCGATATAGCGCCGGAAGATATACCGTACTATTTCAGCTTCTTCCTCATTGACCGAAATGCTCTTATCCTCTGGATGGTAGTCATACCCTAAGCAACCTTGGAATCCAACCAATTCGCCGCGCTGCATCTTCATTTTCAAACCCTTTTTGACATTTGCAGAAATGTTTTCAACTTCCTGCTGTGCCACAGAGCTTAAAATAACGAGAAGCAACTCACCGTCCATTGTCAAAGTATTTATGTTTTCTTCTTCAAAGAAAACGGCAATCCCTTTTTCTTTCAGCATACGAACATACTTCAACGTGTCCAGTGTATTTCTTGCAAAACGGGAAATAGATTTGGTGATTATCATATCGACATCACCATTCATGCAGTCGTTAATTAACCGCTGAAAATCTTCCCGCTTCGTTACCTGTGTACCTGTAATTGCTTCATCGGCATAGATACCAGCTAAGTCCCATTCGGATTTGCTTTTAATCAAATCGGTATAATGCTGAACTTGTGATTTGTAACTGTTGAGCTGATCTTCACTATCGGTACTCACTCGACAATAAGCAGCAACACGCAGGCGCTTTGCCAAATTTGTCCTTGCTCTGGACGAAAGTACATTACGCGCCTTAATGATTTCCACGTCTTTCATGGCGGCCCTCCTTTTTGCGTTCCTATTATAGTGTTATTATAACACATAGAGGACAGCAAATCAAGACAATAGATCGGAAACAATTTTGTAGTCTTTCATCAGACGACTTTTGATAAGGGAATATTCTCTATCAGAAATCAGCTTCTTTTCCAAAAGCTGTTTGAGAAAAGCAAGCTGCATACTATATCGAAGCAGATTGTCCTTTTTCAAAGATAATTCCCCCTTTCCATATCTAAAAAGAAGTGGACAGAACGGACGGCTGATGGTATCAGCTCCACAGGAATTTCACCTCGGCCCATGCTTGTGGGTGCGCCGCGCAATGCTTTGTGGGCGTTCAACGCGGGAGTATCGTTAGCGTATGCGCCGCTGCTTGTGAGCTGCCAACTCTCGGTGTAGATGGTTCTCGCTCACTCAAAGGATATGAGGTCATGGCGCATCCACCGACGCGGAACATACAGAATGTGTCCGTTGCCCTATACTGCACCGATGGCCTCCCACCGGGCTTTCTTTTTCAAGGTGCTACCAGCGGCCCACAGCAGAGGGAAGAAACAGGGAAAGGGTTAAGCTGTTTCAGCCTCCGGGAGCCGGTTCGTCACGGTATCGTGACGATGGAAGAAATGAGCTTGATTTCCAGACGGCGCTTCATGTACTCGTCTACGCACACATGAGGCTGGCCGTATTCGTCGTAAAGCGTCCGGGTACATAACTTGTTGATGTAACCTTCGTAGTACCGCAATACTCGTTCCACGGCCTCGGCATCACCGGCGCGGGCGGCCTTGATCACCGAAAGGGGCAAAAGCTCAATGTCTTTGTAGTTGGGATTTTTCATCCGCGTCTAACCTCCCTCCGGCATCAACGCCATCAATTTTGTTCGCAGCTCTTTCAGCGTTTTTGTCCTGTGCCTCTGGACGGCACTTCTGGACATTCCCATGAGTGCGCCGATCTCGCCGTCTGCCAGTTCCAGAACACAGTGCAAAATCAAAATGCTCTGCGCCTGCTGGGGCAGTTCGGCAAATGCGGCGGCCACAAGCTCGTTGTCGATATGTAAATCATAGCCGTGGGACGAAAACACAAAATCGTCGCTGGGGTAATGATCTACGGTGTAGAGCTTGTCCAATTCTGCCTGCGGGAGAACGCTGAACGACGTTTCACGGTCGCGCTGGCGTTTCATATCCCGGTGGTAGTTTCGGGCCTCATTTCGCAGTACGGTTTTGCAGAAAGCATCAAACCGGCACTGTTCGCCATAGTCGCGGGGGATAGCTTCCATCTTCTCACCCCCTTTCTGTGGGGGATGTGGTGGTTCTTTCCCTTTCCGCCAACATGACACCAGACAGGCCCTTTGCTACCCGCTAAACGTCTCCTTTTCGAAATGTTTTGAAAAAGTTTTTTCGGGTTTGGCCGTGCTGCAAAAAGCGACAAAAAACGCCCGGCAGGTCGCAAATGACCTGCTGGGCGCAGATGTGTTTCAATACGATTATAGTTTACATTGTATAGTTCATATATATGGCCGGTCTGACCCGGAGGGGGAGCTATGCTTTTTTTAGCTGATGAAGTTCATGGGTACTACGAAAAAGCAAAATTGACACGGCGGCATCCTCATATGGGCCGCCGTGCCGATTGCTTGGCGTTAAGGTCGTCGAAAGTTCCTGAAAGGCAAAAAGAAACGGCGGCTCTGAAAATCAAAGCCGCCGTATCATAGGCGCGTGAAAATGTGTCTGCTGTACGACGGCTTTTTTTCTTTTGCCGTCGTGCGGCAGATCATGTTATATTAAATTTAGAGATATAGTCAATTTATTATCTTGATAGGTAGCTTTTATTTTGCCACCCATTTGCTCTACAAGAGTTTTTGCAATGGAAAGACCTAATCCTGTAGAATTTTGTCCGGTTTCTACTGTATAAAAACGATCGAACAATCGCTCTACTATGACGGGCGTTAAATTCCTGGCGGAGTTTGTAAATGTAATCATTCCATTGATATGAAGTTTTACATATAAATCTCCATCACTGTATTTTAGAATATTGCTTAAAATATTACTGACGATTCTATTAAATGCGGGTAAATCAATATTATATCGAATAAAAGTATCTGGGATTTCAATAATGGGTTCAATATTTTGCTTCTTAAACGCCCCATAAAAAGCAAGCAGATTTTCTTCCAAAACCTTGTTTAGAATTACACTTTCCTGTGTGGTTTCCCATGATGATGCAGCTATGGAATAGCAAAATAGTTCCTCCGTCAACTGTTTTAAGCAATCCACTCTATTTTGAATTAAATCGATGTAGGATTTGATAACTGTTAAGCTATCTTCATCTTTCAATAATTCTAAATAACCGCATATTCCAGTAAGTGGTGTCCGAAGGTCGTGGGAAACATTCGTAATCGCGTCTTTAAGTTCCCGATCACCATTCATATATCTATGCCTGTGGTAACGTAATCGATCAATCCCTATGTTCATTTCGGTAACCAGCTTCCGAACATCGCGGTCATAGGTAGAAACCATGAGTAAATTATTTGTGTCACTCTCCAGATTATTCCTAAAATCTATGGATAGGTTGTTCAAATCCTTTTTCATCAGATATAATTTCAAAATGAGAAGCACACTGATACATAAAAGAAAACCACATAGAAACCAAGGAATAACCATGTTTAGACCTCCACTATTTTATATCTTTCCTTTTGAAAACAATTAACCCCAATACGGTAGTCAGCGTTATATTTATTAAGGAATACAGGAAAAAGCTATATGGATGAAGTATGACACCACTCGAAATTTGCAGACTTTGACCAGTAGGGAGAAAGTCATATAAAAATTCCAAAATAATTCTTGCCGCCTCGTTAGATGTACCGCCTAACGCCACTTCTCCGTAATAACTAAATACAGCAATTCTCAAATAATTCGTTAATATAAACAGAATTGCATAAATAATTAGACAAGCGGCCACCGAAGAAGTCTTATTACTTATTAGCATTGAAACCATTGTAAACAGGCTCGCAAATGCTACAAGCATAAGAATACCGGCGAACAGGTACAAGATAAAATGTAGCGGATACTCAATGTTCAACCCAAACATAGGAATTCCAAAAACGATAATGATCACTGCACTCACAAGAAAAAGCAAACCTTCTGCACCAAAAATTGTAAACCCATTCGCTAAATAAATATTGCATCTCTTATGACCAGTGATTAGCTTGTTGCGAATAGTACCATCGTTATACTCTGTCCCAACAAAAAAACCACTGTATATGGGACAAAAGATAGCTGCAACCGATATTGCCGAAAAGAAAAACCAATTCAAGGATACAGCCGTATTTTCAGCCGAAGCTGTCATTTCCAGATAATTCATTATCAAAAGAAACGCAGTATATAAAGCTGATACAATTATGCCAGTCAGAAGTAGCCTGCTCTTTTTCAGTCGAGTGATGTTTGCAAATATTAGGTTACGCATTTGCCTGACCTCCAATCAAGTTCATATAATAGTTTTCCAGACTTTCATCTCGCTTTTGTATGAACTTGACTTCACAATTCTCCTTTGCAAGTGCTAATGTGAGTTGGGTAATACCAATTTCCCCATATATATCTGCTTCTGCATCTGAAGTAAGTGTGTATTCAATATTCATACCATCAAGTACCCGACACAATGCTTTTGCGTTAGTCACAGACAGATGCACACATTTACGGCAATTAGCTTCCAGTTCTGCGGCACTTATTTCTTTTACAATTCTGCCACCATCTACAAAACCATAATGTGTAGCCAGTTTTGATAACTCTCCTAAAATATGGCTGGAAATAAGAATAGTGATCTGGAAGTCTCGATTCAGTTTTAGGATAAGCTCCCGGATTTCAATAATTCCCTGTGGGTCTAAACCATTTACTGGTTCATCCAAAATTAAAAAATCAGGTGAACCGCATAATGCGACGGCAATACCTAACCTTTGCTTCATCCCTAACGAAAAATCTTTAGCTTTTTTCTTTCCGCAATCGGCTAAACCAACTAATTTTAGCAAATCTGCAATTCCATCATAATTCGGAATCCCCAGAATTTGATATTGCATTATCAAATTTTCTTCCGCAGTCATTTCTAAATAAACTGCCGGAGTTTCAACCACAGCCCCCATACGACGACGGACTTTATTAATCGCCTTATCTGTATTTTTTACATTGTATAAAATGTATTCGCCAGAAGTAGGCTTTTGGATTCCAGTAATCAGACGAATTAGAGTAGTCTTTCCGGCACCGTTTTTACCTACAAGTCCATAAATGGAACCTTTAGGAATATGCATTGAAAGACCGTTTAGCGCTTTATAATGTCCATATTCTTTACAAAGCGAAGTAGTTTCTAAGCAATAATCCATATCTTTTCCTCCTTGTTCTTGCTAACTTTATTGTACTATTGTACGGTCAAGATAGCGGTCAAGAAAACAGTCAAGAAATGGTCAAAATTTCATTTTGAAGCCGATTCCCCATACCGCCTCAATATGTTCTTTATTTCCTGCGTCACGCAATTTTTTACGAAGATTAGAAATATGTTGTTTAAGGGATCTGTCTGTGCAATCGGGGGTATCCTCAAAAATCTTTTCTAATATTACAGTCTTCGATATTACCTGATTTGGATTTTGCATCAATAGTTTCAAAATAGCATATTCCGTCTTTGTCAAATGTACTGGCACATCGTTAGCAACAACCTCATGTGAACTTAAGTCCAGAGTGAGATTATCAACCTTTAGGACTGTGGCAAGGTTCTGCCTATTCTCTTTGCGAAATTGAACAGCAATACGAGCCAATAATTCCCTTATCTCAAAGGGCTTTGTAATATAATCTACTGCACCACTTAATAGCAGGTTCACTTTATCGTCAACACCTACTTTGGCACTGACAATAATAACTGGAATGCCAGTCATCTTTGGTAGAATTTCTTCTCCTGATAAACCGGGAAGCATTAAATCTAAAAGAATTAAATCCGGCGTATTGTGAGATAGAAGATACACGGCTTCCGTGCCAGAATAAGCTCGGAGAATTTCATAACCCTCTTTTTTCAAAGCATTCTCTAAAATGTTTCCGATATGCTGATCGTCCTCTATAACTGCAATTGTTTTCATTGCCTGTTTTGTCTCCCTTTCTTTGTCCTGCCATCAATCGGCTTTTCCGCAGTTTTGGGTATCAGCCAGATTGTTGCCACTTTCACAGCGCCGGGGATGCGTCCCGCAGCACAGTAATAATTTATCCATCGTGGGGTCACGCCCCATTTTTCGCTTGTCTCTTTCAATGTCATATAATCCATACCGCATACCTCCACAAACTACATTATAATTCTTTTGCTCGAAGAATACAACAAGCAAAATATGAATTATAAAATTCAAGTTATCCGCATATTGCAACATTCCATGAGCAGACTATGAAATATAGAATGTAAGTGGGTGATGCAATATGGCAAAAATCGAAGATTGCCCCGGATTTGAAACCTTCGGTGCGGATGTGAAAGCAGCACGGAAGGCGAAGAGCCTTGCACGAAAAGATTTAGCGGAAATGGTGAATATTGATAGCCGGTATCTTGCCAATATCGAGAATGAGGGAACGATCCCCAGCCTGCCCGTGGTGATACAGCTTATCAAGATTTGCGGCCTGCCCGTGGAACACTACTTCAATCCAGAAGTCATGCGGGAGGAAAGCGAAGATCGGAAACGTGTCAGCCACAAGCTGAAACTTTGCCCGGAGCAGTATTTACCAATCGTGGAGGGTGCCATTGACGGGGCCTTGAAAATCAAACAGCCAAATGAAGAAACGGAGGGTGAGTAAAAACATCCTCTGTTTTCTTTTTTATTGGGACGCGCAAGCGCCCTCTTTTTTTGCACTTTTTTCTGCCCATAGGTCTATTTTGCGGGTAGTTTTGAAGTTTGGGAACGTCTTGTTAGCGGAGAAACAGTAACGTAGCAAGCATAGGGAGTGTAGCCACACTCCCGAAAAAACGGCCTATCCCGCCACTGCCGGGCCTCGTCCGTTTTGCTTGTTGGGGAAGTCCCCAAACCCCTTGAATGGAAAGGACGGTGAAGCATGGTAAACAGAACCAGAAAGATTGTGCTGCGCGTTCCCGTGACGCCGGAGGAACGAAAACTGATTGAACAGAAAATGTCGCTGCTGCACACGAAAAACTTTTCAGCCTACGCACGGAAGATGCTCATTGACGGCTATATCGTGAACATGGACACTACCGACATCCGGGCGCAGACCGCCGAGATACAGAAGATCGGCGTCAACGTCAATCAGATTGCAAAGCGGCTGAACAGCATGGGGCCGGTGTACGCACAGGACATCGAAGATATAAAGGGGGCGCTGGCGCAGATATGGCAGTTACAAAGATACATCCTATCAAGTCAACGCTGAAAAAAGCCCTGGACTACATCGAGAACCCGGACAAGACCGACGACAAACTGCTGGTATCCTCCTTTGCCTGCTCCTATGAAACAGCGGACATTGAATTTGAAATGCTGCTGGCACAGGCGTACCAAAAGGGTAACAATCTGGCCCACCATCTGATACAGTCCTTTGCTCCCGGCGAGGCCACGGCGGAACAGGCCCATGAGATCGGGAAGCAGCTTGCCGATGAAGTGCTGCAAGGGAAATACCCCTATATACTGACTACCCATATTGACAAAGGCCACGTCCATAATCATCTAATTTTTTGCGCCGTGGATATGGTCAATCAGCGCAAGTACATTTCCAACAAACAGAGCTATGCCTACATCCGGCGCACCAGTGATCGGCTGTGCAAGGAAAACGGATTGTCCGTGGTAAAGCCCGGCCAGAGTAAGGGCAAAAGCTACGCCGAGTGGGACGCCCAGCGGAAAGGGACAAGCTGGAAAGCGAAGCTCAAAGCTGCCATTGACGCCGCTATCCCGCAGGGCAAAGATTTTGATGATTTTCTCCGGCTTATGCAGGCGCAAGGCTATGAGATCAAACAGGGCAAGTTTATTTCTTTCCGCGCCCCCGGACAGGAACGCTTCACCCGCTGCAAAACGCTGGGGGAAGCCTACACCGAGGAAGCCATCACTGAACGTATCAAAGGCCGCACCATCACAAGAGCGCCCAAAGAGCGCAAGGGAATTTCCCTGCGGATTGATCTGGAAAACAACATCAAGGCCCAGCAGTCGGCGGGCTATGAGAAGTGGGCGAAGCTACACAACTTGAAGCAGGCCGCAAAGACGCTGAATTTCCTGACGGAACACGGGATAGACACCTACCCGGATTTGGAAAGCAAGGTGGCTGAGATCACCGCCGCCAGCGACGAGGCTGCCGCTACCCTGAAAGCTGCGGAACATCGGCTTGCGGATATGGCGGTATTGATAAAGAACGTCACCACCTACAAGCAGCTCTGGCCCGTGGCGCTGGAATATCGCAAGGCAGCGGACAAGGGCAAATTCCGGCGTGAGCATGAAAGCACGTTGATTTTGTATGAAGCTGCGGCAAAGGCCCTCAAGGAACAGGGCGTGAAAAAACTCCCTGATCTTTTTGCCCTGAAAGCCGAGTACAAGCGGCTGGCCGAGGAAAAAGAACGGCTGTATGAACGGTACGGCGAAGCGAAAAAGCAGATGCAGGAATACGGCATCATCAAGCAGAATGTAGACGGCATTTTGCGGGTGACGCCGGGAAAGGAATGGTCGCAAGAGCTATGAGTTTACCGATAATGAATTACCCGCAATATCGCAAGGCCCGGAAGCTGGTGCGGGAGTGCTGCAACTACTGTGATGGCAACTGTCTGCTGCTGGACGATGGCGAAGAATGTGTTTGTGTTCAGAGCATTTCCTATTCGCTGCTATGCCGGTGGTTCCGGGCTGCTGTCCTCCCGCTGGATGCGGCCTTGTGTGCCGAGATCACGAAAGACCGGGACGAGGTGAAACGCTGCTCCGAGTGCGGCGCTGTATTTATGCCAAAGTCCAATCGGGCAAAATACTGCCCATCCTGTGCCAAACGGATACGCCGCCGCAAAGAGGCAGAACGACAGCGGAAAAGGTACTGGCAATCTACGCATTTAGGGCCATAAAAAGCCCGGTATTCCGGGGCTTTTCCGGCATGGTCGGCGGGGTGGTGGGATGATTTATCATATGCCCACCGAAACGTTGTTCTAAATGCGTAGAAATAGGCAAAAAACAACGCCGGACGCAAACGACCACATGGCCGTCGCGCCCGGCAATAATTATTCATATAAGCTAAAAGATTACACTCGAATAACTTATTATTTGGTCCAAATTTTGTTTGTTATTCTTCATCAGTCAATTTTATTACGATAAACCTTATACATATTTGTAAGATATACTTCAGGTTCAGGCATCGGATGCCCCTTACCCTTTGTATCACGACGTTCATGCTGCATATATCTTTGATTTATTCGCTTCCAATCGTCAGGATACATCGACTTGAACAAATCCTTAAACTCCTGCATATTGTTTTTATCCTGCATAGCTGCAAATACAGCTTTGACTTTTTCTTCTTTTTTTACAATAACGCTTTGAGCCATGTGTTATTCACCTCTCTTTCGACATAAATTATACCACGACTAAATTAACTTGCATAGAATGACAATTCACTTTTTATGGTAGTGCAGGCTAAAAAAATCAATATCAAGGCGTCTGGATTGTTCGGCAAACTGTATATGTATTAAAAGAAATGCCGCCACGCCCGGCGTCTGCTTTACTTATTCGTCAGTGAAATGGAACTTCTGGCCGTCATAGTCGGCATCCGTCATTCGTTCCAGTTTGGAAAGGGTCTGCTGAGCCAGCGCCTGCATATCCCCGTCCATATCCGGCAGGGCGGCGGTGATCTTGCTCATTGTCCTGCGATGGTCAGCGTTATGGTACATACAGATCAGGTTTTCTTCTTCCACAGTAAAGTGCATTTTTCATACCTCCAATTCCTTTTTCTTGGTTCTGGCCGCCGCCTTTTTTGGGCTGGCGGCCTGTTTGCTGTCGGTGAGCTGCTTGCGGATAGAGGGCCGGGGCCTGCGTATTGACACATCCCGGCGCTCGTCCTTGCCGATCATGGCATACACGCCGTGCCGGTCTTTTATCCCGGTGAAGCACAGGGACTTATAGGGCAGCATGGCAAAGAGCCGGTCATTGTCCTTGGTGGAGGCCAGCGCGTCAAAGTGCGGTGAGATCTCCACCATGTAATGCGTCTTGTTGGGGCTATTGGGTGCAGACATATCTTTCAGCTTATCCACGATGCGTTGCGCCTCTGTTTCAATCCGGTTGTCATGCAAAGCGGTGATATGGGTCTTGAAATCCCCCGGCCTTGCCTGCTTCCGGCTGTGCTGCTCCTGCTGTAACGCCTCCTGCAGCACAGCCGGGTCGCGGGGCTGAAACTCATAGTGCAGGAAATCGCCCAGCACACGGTCAGGGCTTCCGTCAAAAAACTGTTCCGCCGGAATGTCACGGCTTCCACGCTCATAAAAGAGCCGGTTCACACTCACCGGCAAAGCAGCGTCAATGACGTGCCGGAAATGCTGCTGGTAGTCCAGCTCATAGAGATTGCCCCGGATAGTATCATCCTTTGTGCCGGTCAGCTCCACGGCGTAGGCCAGTATCTTGTCGCGGGTCTGCTCCCCGTAGAACCGCCATGTATTGTGCTGCCGGGTATCTTTCAGAAACACATCACGTTCCCGGAAGCAGTATGTCCCGGAGGGCCGGGACATCCACAGCAGGGTCTTGTCCACGGCCTGATCGCTGGCGGCGGCCCGCTGGATGATGCCCTTGTCAATGTCAAAGTCGCTCTGATAAAACGCGGTGTTCTGCCGCATGATCTCATCCAGCGCCGCAATCACGTCCACATTCTCAAACTTCTGCATCCGTTACACCTCCAATTCCTTTGATTTTTCCCGCGCCGGTTTCTTTTTTGACTGTTCCTCCTGTGCGGCTTTGAGCTGCGCCCGGATGGAGGGCTTTTTCTGCTGGGTCTTGCGGGACTGTTTGGCCTTGGGCTTCTTGGCCTCGGCCTTGGCAGCATCGGCAAGATCGGTAAGGGAAACCTGTTCCCCGGCTTTTACCTTGGCCTCCAACTCGCCCATGGACGGGGTGTTATTGATAACGCCGTCAATCATGTTTTCGTTCTGCTCCGTTGATAGCTCGGCGGTACGCAAGGGATTTTCCCGTAAAAACTCCGGTACCTGCTGAAAACCAAAGCTGTCACAGTAATGGGCGGTATCTTTGCCTCCCTGATGCAGCACCACCACGTCGGACACGGAAAGGGAATGTCCCTTGAAATCTGCCGGATGGTCGATGTTGAATGTACGGTAAATGTCCTCCAACGTGGTTTTGCTATCCAGCGGCGCGGTATAAACAAGGTCATAGTTGGCCCTGTCCACAGAGCGGCCCGAGGCCCGCAAGCGGTCATAGGGTTCAAACCGATATTCCCGCGTTTCATCACCACTCTTGATCTGATAGATAGAAAAGCTGTCCTGCCCCGGCGCTTTATAGCCAGCCGCCGCATATTCCTCCACGGTCATACCGGCTGCGGCGGCCTCCTGTGCGATCTCGGCCTGCACCTGCTCCTTGTAGTCCTGCAAGGTCTGGTCAAAATCGGACAGCTTCGGTGGCTCCGACAACTGATACTGGCCCTGATTGAGAAGCGGGCGGCACTCCTGCACATATTCAAGAACGGCATGGAAATAGGCTTCCTGCTCCGGCGTCAATTCCTCCCCGGAAAGCAGGGGCCGTCTGGCTTCCTGTTCCATGTGGGAGAGATTGCAATGCAGCTTCATATAAGGAACAAACTCACCCAGCAGCATATCCCGTTCCGCTTTGTCCTGCTCCCAGCCCTCTAAGCCGGTTTTCGCAATCACATGGTTTTTCCAGCTTTCATCCTGGGCGTAGTATTCATGGTAGCTCTGGATATGCTGTATCAGGGAACCGTCCCCGTCGCCAAAGTCCTGCCGCCCCTCGTAGTTGTCCGGCTGACCCCGGAAAGTAAAATCAATGCGGAACTTGGTCTTGTCATAGCCCATGCCTGCCGGATATTCTGCATCCAGCTTGGCAAACAGGGCGTCGGCCTCATGCAGCGGCATGGTCTGACCCTCTTTCAGATGGGGGCTTTCGCTCCAAAGCACCGTAACAACCGGCTCCGCTGCCGGGTCAAGGGATGGAGCCTCGGTCTGGTCTGGCGTTTGCTGTTCCTGCGGCTGTTCGGCTTCCTGTTGTTCCTCGCGCTCCTGCTGAAGCTGGGCCAGATGGCCGTCAATGTCGGTTATCAGCTCATTGGCCGCCTTTCGGATGGTTTCAAGGGAGGCTTTCAGCTCGGACAGCTCCCGCCCGGAACTCCAACCGGCCACATAGCCAAAGGAATAGTCCGACGTGTCCAGCCCGTAGTGTTGGCAGACGGCATATGCCACGCTTTCGGCCTGCACCTCACGGGTGCGGCGGTCGGGCCGGTCAGCCTGCTCGGTGGCTGGGGCATCCTTATCAATAGCGTGGAGCTTGGCATGGGCGATCTCATGGATGGCTGTTTTCAGGGGTTGCAATTCACTCATGCCCTCGTCAATGGCAATCCGCTTTTCTTCCAGATGGTAGTAACCGTGTGCGCCGCCCTCGATGTTCTCAAAGGCTATCGGCACCGGCGACGCCTTTTCCAGCGCGGCGAAAAAATCCTGATACTGTTCCACACTGCCGGTCAGCTCGGACACGGCAATGTCCGGGATTTCCTTGCCCTCGGTCTGGCTCACATCAAAGACTGTGACGACGCAAAAGGCCGGGATTTCAATTTCCCGTTCCTCGGTAACGGGCTTGCCGTCTGCGCCGATTACTGGCTTTTGAGTAGCCGGGTCAATTTTCTCCATCTGCTTTTTCACCTTGTAAGGGGATGGGGCCAGTATCTTGATGCCTTTTTCACCTTTTTTCACATGGCGCTCAAAGTCGTCCCGCCACTTGCCAAAACCGGCAACCAGAGAGGCGTCCGGCTTCTGCATGGCGATCAGCAGCGTATTGTTGAAGCTGTAATTATGGAATTTGGACATTGCCGTGAGATAGGCTTTGTACTGTTCACTTTCAAAAAGGGCCTGTATTCCGGCTTCCAGACGGTCAGTGATCTCTTTCATGCGCTCGGCATTGTTCTTTCCGTTTAAGTCGATGGGGATAACCGGCTGGGGCTGCGGGGCCTCGGCAGTCAATACCGCTGCCTGCCGGGTCTTGATCTCGTCCCGCATAACCTCCAGCTGGGGAAAAGCCATTACCCGGTATTCCTCCGGCACCGGCTGGCCCTCATGGACGCGCTGCCACTCGTCTCCGCTTTTTACGATATAACCATACTCGGTAAAAGCTCCCTGTTCCTGCTGGGAAATGTGACGTCCAAACTGCGCCGTATCAATCCCGGCTTTCCATTTCTGCGGCATATCCACCATGCCGGAACGGTTCAGGTAGTAGTCCCCCAAAACGGCGGCGGTATGCACATCCGGCAGATGCACATAGTAGTCCGCGTTTTCGGTAAAGTCGATGATCTGACCGATATTTTCAAATCCGCCCATGGGATTTTGCAAAGCGGCGTTCAGCTCTGCGATCTCGGTGGCGTCAAGCTGGCCCAGCCGGGCGGCAAGGAAATTCAGCTCGTCCACGTCGGCTGCCAGCACCATATCGTAAGGCAGCGCAAGGCGCTGGCCCTCCGGATAGGAATACCCGTTGATAAAAAAATCCTGCGGATTGTCGGCGGAAATGCCGATCTGCCGCAGGGCTGCTTGCAGTTGTTCCGTTGTAGTAGGCATATCCAGCCAGACACCATCCTTGCCCTGTTCGTAGAGCTGGCGGTTGTGGAGCTGAATAGAAAATACTTCGTTCACGCGCTCACTCCTTTCATTGTCCTGTTCCATCAGACGGTGCATCAGCTCGTAGTCCTCAATGCTCATGTTGCCGTCATATACATACGGGTCGATGTCCTCGCCATTATAGGGGCGCTCATAAAAGGGTAGCCCCGCTTCATGGGCCTTGGCCCGCGCTTCCTCCAACACCTCCGGGGGCAGCACATCGTCGTGGGCCTCCATAAACGGGGCGATATTACTTAGGCCGTTTTCGTAGTGATGGCGCACTCCGGCGGCCAGCTCGTCCACACTCATTGCCTCGCCCAGATGGCCGGAATAGTAGCCGTTCACCACAACGGCCTTGGGGTCTGCGGCCTGTATCTCGGCAAGCCGCATTTTGTCCTCCGGGTACAAATAGTCGTTCATATCCAGATGAAACGCTTCCCCGTGCCATGAACGTCCCTCCCGCCAGAACGCCAGCCATGCAATGCCGCTTCGTAAATCGTCCTGATATTCTCTTACGGTGTCCCGTAAACTTGCCATCGGCAGCCTCCTTTCTCTGAAATATAAGGGTTTGGGAAACTCCCAACAAGCAAAATCCCCGGCCCGGTCAGGGACGCCGGGTCAGGGATTTACCGGGAGTGTAGCCACACTCCCTATGCTTGCTCTGTTAGTGTCTTAGCTTCTGTGTTCCACGCGGTAATTGACGTATTTCCCGCCGGTATCGGCCAAAAGCACCGTCCCGTCATAGGTTTTGCCGGTTTTCATGGAATAGAGGCCCTTTACCTTTGCTTTTCCGTCTTTGAGTAGCGCGGCGGCGATCTTCGGGGTGAACGCTTTCCTGCGTTCCTCAAAAAATCGGTCATTCTTCCACATAACAAACTGGCAGGCCCGGTTTCCGCAGTAGTAGTTTTTCCTGCCCTCGTAGACGGCCTCGCCGCAGCGGGGACACGTCCCGATTGCCACGCGCTCGGCCTGAAACAATTTCTGCTTATCCTCACTGATGCAGGAATAGGTTTTCACCAGCTCCCGCGTCATGGCCTCAATACCGGCCATAAACTCGTCCGGGTCAGCCTGCCCCTTGGCGATCTCGGTCAGACGGCGTTCCCATTCAGCGGTAAGCTGGGGAGAGGTCAAAGCCTCCGGCAGTACCACGGCCAGATTGATGCCGTCCTTGGTGGGAATGAGCTGCTTGCCCTTTCTCTGCACAAAGCCCATCTGCACCAGCTTTTCCAAAATAGCGGCGCGGGTGGCCGGTGTGCCTAATCCCTTGCGCTCGGCGTCCTCCGGCATATCCTCGGCCCCGGCCTGTTCCATAGCAGACAGCAGTGTATCTTCGGTATAGGGTTTGGGCGGCGTGGTGAAATGCTCCGTGACGGATGCAGCCACGTCCGAAAAGGTCTGGCCCTCTTTAAGCTCCGGCAGCTCCCGCACGGCCTCGGCGTCCTCGTCGGAATCGGTTTTCAGGGAGGAACGGAAACAGCGGTCAATCTCTTTCCAGCCGGGGGAAAGAACGGTCTTGCCCTTGGCGGTAAACTCTTTCCCGGCACAGGTGAATGTGGCGGTGACAACCTCATACACATAAGGCCCGGCCACGGCACACAGCACCTTGCAGCAGATCAGTGACAGCAGCTTTCGCTCACTCTCGGCCAATCCGTCAAAGCCCTGCTTCACAAATGCAGCGGTGGGGATGATGGCGTGGTGGTCGGACACCTTTTTGCTGTTCAGAATGCGGTCATACTGCGGGGAAATGTTCAGGCCCTTGGCGAAAGGCACCAACTCCCAAAGGCCGGACACAAGGCTTTCGGCCACAGGCAGCATATCGTCGGTCAAATACTGGCTGTCCGTTCTCGGATAGGTCAGCAGTTTCTTTTCGTACAGTGTTTGTGCGTAATCAAGGGCCTGTTTGGCGGTAAAGCCAAAGAGCCGGTTGGCCTCCCGCTGCAAGGTGGTCAGGTCATAGAGCTTGGGCGGCTGCTCCGTCTTTTTCTCCCGCGTTACAGAAACACAAACGGCCTGCGCTCCGGCACAGGCTGCCTTGACGGTGTTTGCTTCGGCAGCATCAGAAAAACGGCTGCTTACTGCGTCCGCGCCGCCTACACCGATATGGACGATGTGATATTTCTCTTTCTTGAAATTCGTGATCTTGGCGTCGCGCTCTACCAGCAGATTCAGGGTCGGGGTCTGGACACGGCCCACGGTCAGGGTCTTATGATACAGTACGGAGAAAAGCCGGGTGGCATTGATGCCCACCAGCCAATCCGCCTTGGCCCGGCACAGGGCCGATTGATACAGCGGGTCATAGTCCGTTCCCGGTTTCAGGTGGGTAAAGCCGTCCCGGATGGCGCTGTCCTCCATGCTGGAAATCCAGAGGCGCTTGAACGGCTTTTTACAGCCTGCCATCTGGTAGACGAAACGGAAAATGAGTTCTCCCTCGCGCCCGGCGTCGGTGGCGCACACAAGGCCGGTCACGTCGGGGCGCTCCATCAGGGAGCACAGAATGTCAAACTGCTGTTTTTTCTCGTCAGGGATGATGTACTGCCACGATTCCGGGAGGATGGGCAAATCCTCATAGCGCCATTTCTTGAAACGCTCGTCATATCGGCCAGCGTCGGCAAAGGACACCAGATGCCCGATGCACCAGCTCACCAGATAGCCGTTTCCCTGCAAATATCCGTCGTGCTTCTCCGTGGCCCCGATCACGCCCGCAATGCTGCGGGCGACACTCGGTTTTTCTGCAATTACCAACTGATAACTCATTCCTCGTCCTCCTGTTCATTTTCGGTTTCCGGCGCTTCGTCCTCCAAATCCTCGTCGTCACCAAAATCATACTCGTCTAAATCGTCGCTGCCCTTGGTATCTGCCCTGGGCTTTTTGAACTTGAAGTAATACAGGGCTGCGCCGCCGCCAGCCAGTGCTACCACAAGGAACACGATCAGGCCGCCAGTGCCGGAACCACTGTTTTTCTGTCCCTCCTGCGGGGCCTCGGTTTCCTGCGGCTGGGTTTCCTGCGGCTCCGGCCCGGTACACTCGCTCATGTTATTTTTACAAACCGGGCAATTCGTATTGACGGTCCCGGCCTTACATTTGGTGGTACAGGTGCAGACAGAAGCGGTACTTCCTGTCTGGCCGTCCTCCATCAGCGCCAGCAGGTCGGCTTCATCCACCTGATTTAAGAAATGGACGGTTTCTTTTCTCTCGTCGTCCCGGTCAATAATCAGGTAAAAGACGTTGCCGGTCTTGGTTTCTACGGTGATAAACTGCTTGCCGCTTTGGGCGGTGCTGCCGATGTCGTCAATCAGCGTCAGGTTCCCGTCCGGGGTCAGGGCGGCGCTGCCGCCGGTCTGGCTGCCAGTGAACAGCCCCAGCAGGGCGGCAAGTTCTTCTTCATCAAGGGAGAGGGAGAAGCTGCCCGCGCCGGTACTTTCTTTTTTGGTGTCGCTGACGGTCAGATAGTCGGAATGGACATAGCCGATGCGCTCCGGCAGAAGAATTTTCACCCAGTCGCCATCTGTACCAATCACTTCCACCTGCGTCCCATTGGGAAGCTGGGTAAACGCAGTCTTATCAAGTCCCGCGCCGGTACGGACATTCAGCTTTCCGCCGTTGGTAGTCACGGTGCCGGTCTGGGTAGTTTCCTCCGTGCCGCTGGTTGTGATCTGGATGCCGTCATCCGTAGCGGTGATGCTTACCTTGGAGCCGAACAGAGAGGAAAGCAGGTCGGCGGCCTCCTTGCCGGTCAAGCTCTTGGTTTTATTGTCCTCCGTTTTGCCTGCGGCTGCGGTATTCGTCTTGTCGGGCTTCTCCGTGTCAGGCTCAACGCCGCCCGTTGCCTCGGCGGCAGCTTCCGGCAAAGGCTCCGGGGCCGGGTCGGTGCCGCCCGCAAAGGCGGTAACAGGAAAGACCGTGACGCAGAGCATCACGGCCAGAATTGCGGGCAGCATACGGGAAATTCGTCTGGTTTTATTCTTCATGGGCATTGTCCTCCTGTTCATGGTACGCTGTGACAGCAGGGGCGGCCTGCATTGCGCCGGAACGCAGGAACGCGGCAAATTCCTCCGGCTTCATGTTCATGCCGCGCACAAGCTGGATGATCTGCAAATTCTCCTGTTCGGTTTTCTGTGCTTCCAGCTCCCGAAGTTGCTTCTGATACTCCGCGATCTTGGACTTGGTTTTCTGGATGTCCTTTTCGATACGGTCAAGTTTACTTGCCATAGTCAAAACTCCTTTCTGGCGTCAGGGCAGACGCCCGAAACTGTAAAAATGGGATTGCCAATAGTTTGAATTAAGATTTGTGTAGGAAATGGGGTCGCCACAATGCAGCATGACCGAATTGCCCACATACAGGCCGACGTGGGACACGCCGGGGGTGTCATAAGTGCCGACAAAAAACACAAGGTCGCCGGGTTTGGCCTGCGAACTGGAAACAGGGGTGCAAATGTTGTATAGGCCCTGCGCCCCCAGCCGTCCCACGTTCCAGCCGGAATGATTGATGACCCATGAGATAAAGCCGCTGCAATCAAAGCTGGTGCTGGGGGAACTGCCGCCCCACACATAGGGATAGCCGATGTACTTTTCGGCCTCTTTCAGCATGGCGGCAAACTTTTCATCCTCCAAAGCCTCCGGGGGAACGTCATAATAGGTCGGTTCTTTCAGGGTGGAGGCGTGGGGGTACTGGCTGCCGGAAAACAGGTCGGGCCGGTTTCCCAGCGTGGACATATACAGGGAATAGGCACTTAGGGTTTCCTCGTCCATAATGTAGACCGGCACATGGGATAGATTGAAATTTTCCAGCGTCACGGTGCAGATGTAATAGTCATACGGCACCTCGTAGGTGTCCGTGTGGGTGTTGCCGTCTGCGTCCGTCCATGTATCGGTTTCTGTGCGGTAGCGGGTTTCCACCACGACAGTTTCCGTCAGGATGTATTGCTTGTCGAACAGCATTTGCAGGTCGCTTCGCACCTCCCCAATGGTAAACTGCCCGTCATGGAGTGCCGAGAGAATGGAGATCAGCACATAGGGGTCATGCTCGATGCTGTCAAGGTCAAAGTGGTACTCGTCATAGTCATGGGTGGCCTCGTAGTTGTCCAGATATGCTTGCAGCTCGGCTTCCAGTGCAGCGTAGGTATCCTCGGCGGCCAGCATATCGCTGTCCTCGGAAAAGTAGGAGGATGCCGCAATGCCGCTTCCGGCGCTGCCGAACATGGCGGTACAGGATTGCAGGCCGGTCATTACCATCAGCAGCAAAAGCCCCAGCACCAGAACGGCCAGCGAACCTTTCCAGTGACGGGCCACAAAAGAGGCGGCCCGTTTGCTTTCCTCGGCGGCTGCCTTGGCCGTTTTGGTAGAGGATGCGGCGGTTTTGGCTGCGCCCTGTGCCGCCGCCCCTGCGGTCTGGCCCGCTGTCCGGGCGGCTTTGGCATACTGGCGCTTGATCTGCTGCTTTTGCCAGAACCGGGAAACGGGATTGGTGGCCGCCTGTGCGATCTCCGGGTTATCCCGCAATGACTTCTGGTAAAAATACTCCGCGTTGGCGGCAAGGGCCTGACGCTCGGCTTTTTCTGCGGCCCGGTAGGGTTTCAGCTTGTGATGCCGGATGCTGCTGCGGATGGCCCGGCCAGTCTGGCGCTCGGCAAGTTCCTCCCCCTTATGGCCGCCCTCCACACCCACGTTTTCATGCTCAACTTCGTGGATTTTGCCGTGGACGAATAGCAGCGCCTCCGAAACGGGACGGCCTGCCGGGTTGGGCTTTAACTTGGGAGGCCCTTTGTCCTGCTGTTCAAAACGCAGGGCGCTCTTGGCCTTGCCGGTGGCCTCGTCACAGACCGTTTCTTTCACGACAACACGCTTTTTCGGAATGGCCTCACGGGCTGCATCCAGCTTGTCAGCTTTCTGATCTGCTTTGCGGATGTAGGGCTGCAAATCCGGGTCGGCACGTTCTTCCTCGGTCAGTTGGAGCCGGGAGGATGACCGGTGCAGGGCGGTGTTCCCCTCGGCTGCGGTGGCCGCTGCCTGCTTTGCGGACTTTTTGGCCTTATGCCGGTCATGGGCATCGTCGGCCCGTTCCAGCAGCTTTTCCGCTGTGCCGCCAGCCTCCGGGGTATAGTCCTGTTCGGCCTCCCGGCTGGAAATGTTCTCTACCTCGCCGGTGGCCTGATTTTCCAGCGTCAGGCCGTCGCGGGTCATGGCCTGTGTCACCTTGGGTTTGGCTTTCAGCTCTTTCAATGGCCGTCACCTCCTTTGCTGTTTGGGGTCATTGGCTTACCACCTCGCTTAACCGGGTCGTCATAATCTTGTAGAGCTGGGTGTTGTGAGGGATCGGGTTGGTAAAGGGCAGCACCACATTTTCAAAGATCAAAAGGCCCTCGCCGGGGTCGGAATTGTCAATGTACTTCTGCTGGTCTGCCGACAGGTTGAGCCGTTCCGCAAGGATTTTCCTGTCCCCGGACGCCTGATTGAGCAGCGTGATAAAATCGCTGTTTTCCAGAATATTTTCGATCTCCGGGGAGGAAAGCAGGTCTTTCACGTTCTGCGTCGCGCCGGTGGGGATGCCGCCCCATTTCCTGAACCGTTTCCAGATTTCAGCGGAATAGGCCGCCGTCTGTTCCTCTTTCAGAAGCAAGTGGAACTCGTCGGCAAAGTACCATGTGGCCTTGCCCTGGCTGCGGTTGGCGGTGACGCGGCCCCAAATCTGGTCTTGGACAATGAGCATCCCCAGCTTTTTGAGCTGTTTGCCCAATTCCTTGATGTCAAAGGCCACAAGCCGGTTGCCGATGTCCACGTTGGTACGGTGGTTAAAAACATTCAGGGAGCCAGACACATACAGGTCAAGGGCCTGCGCTACACGGTCAGCCTCCGCGACGTGCTGATCTAACAACGCTTTGTGGAGGTCGGACAGGATCGGCATATTTTCCGGGCGGGGGTCTGCCAGATAGGGCTGGTAGATCACCCGCACGGCCCGGTCAATGACCGTCTTTTCAATGGGTTCCAGCCCGTTCTTGCCGCCCATGACCAGCTCACAGAACGACAGCACAAAGTCGGATTTCAGGGCCAGCGGGTTATCGTCCTCGGAATAGTTCAGGTTGATGTCCAGCGGGTTTACATAGTCCCGGCTGGTGGGCGACAGCCGGATTACCTGTCCGTGGAGCCGCTTCACCAGCGGATAGTATTCAGCCTCCGGGTCGGAGATAAAAATATCGTCAGGCGTCGTTAAGAACACACTGACGATCTCGGATTTACAGCTCATGGACTTGCCGCTGCCGGGGGTGCCTAATTTCAGACCGTTGGGACACCGAGCCTGCTTCCTGTCCAGCATAATCATGTTGTGGGACTTGGCGTTGACACCGTAATACATGGCTGCGCCGCCCTGAAAAAGCTCCTGCGTCACAAAGGGGACGAACACGGCCACGCTGGAAGTGGTAAGGCCCCGCTGAATTTTGATCTGGTTGACGCCCAACGGCAGGCTGCTCACAAGGCCCTGTTCCTGCTGGTAGTCCAGACGGACAAGGGAACAGTTATATTTCTGCGCCACACCGGCGGCCTGAAACACATCGTTGCTCAACTTCTGTTTGGTATCGGCCACGTTCAGCACAAGAAACGTCAGCATGAAAAGACGCTCGTTGCGGGTCTGCAATTTCGTCAGCAGCTTCTTGGCGTCCTCCCCA
>NZ_JBNPLX010000022.1:0-58952 GCF_050313695.1 Bariatricus sp. SGI.161 | reverse complement strand
TTACAGCATTTTTGAATGGAGGCAGTAGGATGAATATTAGAGATTTGAATGTGTTTTTTGCAGTTGTAGAGACAAAACATCTGACAAAAGCGTCGAAACTTCTTTATATGACGCCTCAAGGTATCAGTAAAGTGATTAAAAACCTGGAGAATGAATGTGACTGTGAACTTTTCATACGCACCAGCAGTGGAATGGAACTGTCTGAATGTGGAAAATGTTTTTTTGAATATGCTCAAAAAGCAAAATCTGACTATCATAATATGAGAAATGAAATGTTACGCATTAAGCAGAAAGAGCATGGAGTAGTAGATCTGCTTTCTGCATTTGGTATTTTGCGTCTTGTAACACCGGAGTGTCTTTTGGATTTTAAGCGAAGGTATCCAGAGATTGATTTTTATCATAGAGAATGCCCGGACAAACAGGTGGAACGATGGTTTTTGTCTGGAGAAGGCAATGTTGCTTTTTCTCTGGCACCTTGTGATGAGAAATTATATGATGTATCTGAATTGGCATCATTTCCTGTAAAGCTTTTGGTTAACAAAAAACATCCTTTAAGTAAAAAAAGTTCTGTGTTAATTCAGGATCTGGAAGGAGAGCCTCTATATATAGAAAGCAGAGAATTTAAAATCCACGACATGATTGTTGATAAATGTCGGGAGGCGGGCTTTGAACCCAATATTATGTTTGAGACGAGTGGCTTTAGTCTATGTCATAAGATGGTTAGGGAGAATAAAGGGATATCTGTTACGGTAGATTTTGTCTCTGATGATATGGGGCATGAGGATATGGCTTTAATTCCATTTTCAGATGGTATCTATGAATGGAAGATTTGTATGCTTACACGGAAGAATGAGGTGATAGGTAATGGTGTGGATATTTTTCAGCGTCATGTAAAAGAGTGGTTAGACAAGATCCAGATTGGAAGTATCACAAGATAGTTGAAAGCAAGTAACAAAAAGTTGATGAAGCTTCAAAAGTTTTACCTTTTATACAAAAAAAGACAAAACTTTCGAACCTTTTTTTTGGAAAATCTCTATATATAGAAAGATACAATATACTCATAAAAAACACCGATGATTAGCTTGAAAAAAGGTGTGTTACAATAATAACAAATGAAAAGTGTTACAAATTAAGGAGGACATTGTGATGAATATTGGAGTAACAGAAATCAGCCCAAGAGCGGTACAGCAGGTGGCAGAGAAAAAATTTAAAGAAGGTTATTATTGTTGTGAGGCGTTAATCAGCGCAATTCGTGATGAATTTAAACTGGATGTTCCAGAGGAAGTAATCGCTATGGCATCTGGTATGGCAGTTGGTGCAGGAAAGTCAGGATGTGTCTGTGGTGCATTTAATGGAGGTATTCTGGCGCTTGGAATGTTCTTTGGACGTACTGAGCAGGATGGCCCTACTAATCCGAAGAGTGTAAAATGTATGGAACTTACCAAGGAACTTCATGACTGGTTCAAGGTAGCAAATCAGAAGAATGCGATCTGCTGTAGGGTCCTTACAAAAGAGTTCGATAAAGGACGTGGAGAACACAAGGAACAGTGCATTTTCTTTACAGGTCTTTGTACATGGAAAGTTGCTCAGATTGTCTGTCGTGAGTTGGGTATTAAGAATCTGGACGAGATTGATGAGCCGGCACCAAGACGTACGATTGCTGAGATTTAAATATAACGTTAAGCCAGAAAGGAATAGAGTGACATGAATATAATTAAAAAAGTTCCAGTGCCTCTTTGCGGTGTAATGCTTGGATTTGCAGCACTTGGAAATCTGCTTCAGAGTTATGGAGAGGGTATTCGCTTAGTATGTGGAATTGTAGCTGCATTTTTATTGATTTTGGTACTTTTAAAACTGATCATGTTTCCAAAGATGATCAAAGAAGATATGCAGAATCCAATCATGGCAAGTGTATCTGGAACATTTCCGATGGCATTAATGCTTCTTAGTACATATGTGAAACCATTCATAGGGCCGGCAGCAATGTATATCTGGTTCTTTGCGATCGGTCTGCATATTGTGCTGATTGTATATTTTACAGTGAAGTTTATCCTAAAACTTCAACTGCCAAAAGTTTTTGCTAGTTATTATATTGTATATGTTGGAATCGCAGTTGCAGCTGTTACGGCACCGGCGTTTGAACAGACAGGAATCGGTGCGGCAGCATTCTGGTTTGGTTTTGTGACATTGATTATCTTGCTGGTACTTGTTACGGTTCGATATGTAAAGTGTCCGCAGATCCCTGAACCAGCTCAGCCATTGCTCTGTATCTACGCAGCACCTACAAGTCTTTGTATTGCAGGATACGTACAATCCGTGACTCCAAAATCAAGAGGATTTCTTCTTGCAATGCTTGCAGTTGCAACCGTGCTTTACATCTTTTCAATTGTAAAAGCAATTGGATATTTGAAATTAAAATTTTATCCGAGTTATGCAGCATTTACTTTCCCATTTGTTATCAGTGCAATTGCAACGAAGCAGACAATGGCTTGTCTTGCCAATATGGGACAACCAATGCCAGTATTAAAATATGTAGTACTCATTGAGACTGTGATTGCAGTAGTATTTGTGGTTTACACATTTATCAGATTTATGGGATTCCTTTTTATAAATCAGCCTGCTAAATAGAATGGATAGATGTACATAATAAAAATCAGGGAGAAATTTACAAAAAATTTCCCCCTGATTTTTTGATATGTATTTATCATTACATAATTTAAATTAAAAAGCCAGATAAGCTTAAGTAAATTACTGTAATAATTCAATAAATGCACCGAGTCGTGTATTAATCTGAGCCTGATCGGCTGGCGAATAATCAGTATTGATTGCAATATAAGGAATATGCTTTTCTTTGGTAACGAATGTTTTTACAGCATCTGATTCAATGGCAAATGTATGACAGGCCTGTAATAAGACTTCTACGACACCGTCCACCTGATACTCATCAATCTGTACATCCAGTGCTTCTAAACGTCCTGGGTTTGGACTCATTACAGAGCAGTTAACGCGAAGGTATTTTTCGGCAATTGCAGTAATTGGATCCTTTGTTTCATCGATCGGGTCTTTCTTCTCGCGAGGACCACAACAGTTCTCAAATCCAACAACGTCTGCGCCAAGTTCTTCAATTCGCTTGATAATCTTGTCCATAACGCCGGTGGTAGGGCAACCTGTAATGAGAATACGAGGTCTGGATGGTTTTCCTTTATATTCGCGCTCATAAAGGTCTTTTAATTCTGCAGTACGTTTTTCAAGAAAAGCAATCTTATCTTCCAGATTTGGAGAGAATTCATTGGAAGCAATCACTGTGGCAATTTCATAGCCCGTAATCGGAGATGGCTTCAGTCTGGCAACCTCAAAGAAATCAAGAACAGCTTTTCGTTCCCGGTTGCGAAGCTTGATAGCATCTCGTATCTTATCGTCGGTAATGGTTATATTGTAGAATTGTTCCAAATCTTCTTTTACACTAATGACTTCCTGTTTCCAGAATTCAAGAGCGCCGCGGCCAGTCTTTCCCGGTGGAAGCTGCATAATATGGCAGTGTTTTAATTCACCCATCAATTCATACATTTTTTTCTTACCGTCGCAAGTTGTCTCAGCAAGAACCATATCTGAGAAATAGAAGAAAGGACAACGATCGGTAACAGCTGCTCCATAACTGGCCTTGATCAGCGGGCACAAGTTTTTGGGAAGACGAACCTCAGCAGCAGGAATATTGTCATCTCCTATACCACATAACACAACTGCAACTGCATCAGCAGCCAGAATCAGTTCCCATGGAGTATAAGTACAAAAAACTCCAACAATACGATGCCCCTGTTCCTTCAATTCCTTCATTGTTAGAAAAGCTTTTTTGCGTGCTTCGGGATAAGTTTCAAAATTTTCGGGCAATGCAAATTCAGGCATGTCAGAATACCTCCTTTATGAATAGAAAATAATTATTAATTTATATTATAGAAGTGTTAAAGAAAAATGAAAAATAGAAATGAATAATATATATATAGAAGAAATCTATTAAAAAATGTCAAATGGGTACAGGGTGTTTTTTAAATGGGGACGTAGTAAAATTGCATTTTACTACGTCCCCATTTAAAAAATTCACAAAAGCGTCATAAATCCATGCTATGATATAAAATATGAATAATAATTTGTTTGGGGTGATTTCATGGAGAAGATTAAGATATTAGTAGTGGACGATGAAAGTAGAATGCGTAAGCTGGTGAAGGATTTCCTGGAGCGGGAAGGATATGTTGTTCTGGAAGCTGGCGATGGTATGGAAGCGATGGAAATTTTTTATGAGGAGAAAGATATTGCACTGGTGATTCTGGATGTTATGATGCCGAGAATGGATGGCTGGCAGACTTGTAGGGAGATTCGGCAGTCTTCTCAGGTACCGATTATCATGTTGACTGCGAGAGCGGAGGAAAGTGATGAACTTCAGGGATTTAATCTGGGAGTGGATGAATATATTTCCAAACCATTTAGTCCGAAGATTCTGGTCGCACGTGTTGAGGCTGTCTTAAGAAGGTCCAATGCTATTGCGGCCGGTGAGACGATAGATGCCGGCGGAATTGTCATTGATAAAGCAGCACATCAGGTAAAGATAGATGGCGGGGAAATAGATCTGAGCTTCAAGGAATTTGAATTACTGACATATTTTGTGGAGAATCAGGGGATTGCGTTGTCTCGAGAGAAGATATTGAATAATGTGTGGAATTATGATTATTTTGGAGATGCAAGGACTATTGATACTCATGTGAAGAAATTGAGAAGTAAGTTAGGAGAAAAGGGAAATTATATTAAGACAATCTGGGGAATGGGATATAAATTCGAGGTTGATGAGGCATGAAACATTCTATTAAGCGACAGATGATTACGGTGTTTTTGGGGCTTTTGACTTTTCTTGTGTTGGCGCTTCTGGTAATTAATGTAAAGTTTCTGGAGCCGTATTATATTCGTAATAAAGAGACACAGTTTATTAATATGTATGAGAAGCTAAATGAAGCAAGAGAAAATGGAACTTTGGATAATGAAGAGGTCTCGAGTAATCTGGTGCATCTTGCAGAAAAAAACAATATTTCTTTTTTGGTGGAAGATGAACGAGGAGCTGTTTACACCAATGTGCATGATAAGAATCTGTTGAAAAACCAGCTGGTTGGATATTTCCTGAATCAGGCACAGAAAGAAAGCAAGATATTGGAGAGTACGGACGAATATCAGATCAATCAATCCTGGGATCCATGGAATCAGAATTATTATATTGAGATGTGGGGAACTTTCGATGATGGAAGCCAGTTCCTGCTTCGGAGTCCGCTGGAGAGTATCCGGGAAAGTGCAACAATCTCTAATCGTTTTCTGATATATATTGCCAGCTTTCTGATCGTAATATCAATTGTATTTATCTGGTATTTTTCAAAAAGACTTACCAATCCAATCCTTGAGTTGGCTGTGTTGTCTGATAAAATGGCCAACCTTGATTTTGATGCAAAATATACCAGTGGTGGAAGTAATGAGATTGGCGAGTTGGGTGCAAATTTCAATCGCATGTCTGAGAAACTGGAAAGCACGATATCGGAGTTGAAAAAGGCAAATAATGAACTACAGAAGGATATTGAGCAGAAAGATAAGTTAGAACAGATGCGTAATGAATTCCTGGGCAATGTGTCTCATGAACTGAAGACTCCGATTGCTTTGATCCAGGGATATGCCGAAGGTCTGAAGGAAGGCGTCAGTGATGACCCTGAAAGCCGTGAGTTCTATTGTGATGTTATTATGGATGAGGCGGCAAAAATGAATCAGATGGTGAAGAATCTTCTGACATTGAATCAGTTAGAGTTTGGGGATGAAGAGATCGAATTTACACGTTTCAATCTGACGGAGCTCATCAGAGGTGTTTTGCATAGTATGGAGATTCTTGCACAACAGGAAGATATTACCGTTATCTTTCGCCAGTCGGAGCCTGTCTGTGTATGGGGAGATGAATTTAAGATTGAACAGGTGCTTCGTAATTATATCAGTAATGCATTTCATCATGTAAAAGATGAAAAGATAGTAGAAGTGAAGATTACGCTTAAACAGCAGAAAGCGAGAGTGACAGTATTCAATACAGGCAATCCAATTCCAGAAAAGGATATTATGCACATCTGGGATAAGTTTTATAAAGTAGACAAAGCACATACCAGAGAATATGGCGGTAATGGAATTGGTCTGTCAATCGTAAAAGCAATTATGGAATCTTTCCATCAGAAATATGGTGTCAAGAATTATGACAATGGTGTTGAATTCTGGTTCGAACTTGATGTACAATAAGCCCATAGCAATGAGCGCAGAAGCAATCGGAGCAAGACAGGATGAGGAAAGGCGGGTTTGAACATTGATAGCAATTATAGATTACGATGCGGGAAATATTAAAAGTGTGGAAAAAGCCATGCAGTTACTGGGGCAGGACGTAACCATCACCAGGGACAGAGAGACAATATTGCAGGCAGATAAGGTTATACTTCCTGGAGTTGGTGCATTTGGAGATGCCATGGGTAAGATTCGTCAGTATGGTCTGGAGGAAGTCATTGGCGAAGTTGTAGACCAGAAGACTCCATTTTTGGGAATCTGCCTGGGACTGCAGTTATTATTTGAAAGAAGTGATGAGACGCCGGGAGTGGAAGGCCTGGGAATTTTAAAAGGTGAGATCTTACGAATTCCGGACAAAGAAGGACTTAAGATTCCGCATATGGGATGGAATTCACTGAAGTTCCAGAATCAAGGAAGGTTATTTGCTAATCTGCCAGAAGAACCATACGTTTATTTTGTACACTCTTATTATCTGAGAGCAGCAGATGAGGGGATTGTAACAGCAACAACAGAGTATAGTACACATATTCATGCTTCTGTTGAGAAAGACAATGTGTTTGCTTGTCAATTCCATCCGGAAAAGAGCAGTGATGTGGGAATTCAGATACTTAAGAATTTTGTGGAAATATAGGCGGAGGTTAAAGGATGCATACAAAGAGAATTATTCCATGTCTGGATGTAAATAATGGACGAGTAGTAAAAGGTGTCAACTTCGTTGATTTAAGAGATGCCGGTGATCCAGTGGAGATTGGTAAGGCATATGATAAAGCTGGTGCTGATGAACTGGTGTTTTTGGATATCACAGCATCTTCAGATGCCAGAGAAACTGTGGTAGATATGGTTCGGAAGGTAGCAGAGACCGTATTCATTCCGTTTACCGTGGGCGGCGGTATTCGGACTGTAGACGATTTTAAGGCGTTGCTTCGGGAAGGAGCGGATAAGATTTCTATTAATTCTTCTGCTATTAATACGCCAAGATTGATTTCAGATGCGGCAGATAAGTTTGGCAGTCAGTGTGTAGTTGTAGCTATTGATGCCAAAAAAAGAGCTGATGGAAGCGGTTGGAACATATATAAGAATGGCGGACGCATTGATGTGGGAATCGATGCGCTGGAATGGGCTGCAAGAGTTGAAAAGTTAGGAGCCGGAGAGATACTTCTGACGAGTATGGATTGTGATGGAACGAAAGCGGGATACGATCTGGAACTTACAAGAGCTATTGCAGAAGAGGTATCCATTCCTGTGATTGCATCCGGGGGTGCCGGGACGCTGGAACATTTTTATGATGCATTGACGGACGGAAAAGCAGATGCTGCATTGGCTGCATCATTGTTTCATTATAAAGAACTGGAGATTAAAGAAGTAAAAGAATATCTGAAAGGACGAGGTGTGTCCGTACGTCTGTAGCAGAGAGGTGAATGTTATGGCTGCGATTAATAATGATTGGCTGGAGGCTCTTCAGGGAGAGTTTAAAAAGCCTTATTATAGAAAATTATTTGAAACGGTAAATCAGGAGTATAAGACGAGAAAAATCTTTCCGCCGGCAGATGATATCTTTAATGCGTTTCATCTGACACCATTACATAAGGTAAAAGTTGTGATTCTGGGACAAGATCCATATCA
This sequence comes from Bariatricus sp. SGI.161, assembly GCF_050313695.1. Taxonomy (NCBI): domain Bacteria; kingdom Bacillati; phylum Bacillota; class Clostridia; order Lachnospirales; family Lachnospiraceae; genus Bariatricus; species Bariatricus sp. SGI.161. Next base: position 50,984 of record NZ_JBNPLX010000022.1, on the reverse strand, counting down.
CAATGATGGGCAGGCGCATGGACTTTGCTTTTCTGTAAAGAAAGGTGTAGATATACCTCCATCTCTGGTTAATATCTATCAGGAATTGCATGATGATCTTGGATGTACGATTCCAAATCATGGATGTTTGACGAAATGGGCCGAACAAGGTGTTTTGATGTTAAATACAGTCCTTACCGTGCGTGCACATCAGGCCAATTCCCATCGCGGGATTGGTTGGGAGGAATTTACAGATGCGGCAATTATGGCGTTAAATAATCAGGATCGACCGATTGTGTTTATTCTATGGGGAGCACCCGCTCAGAAAAAAGAGAAGATGCTGACGAATCCAAATCATTTAATCCTGAAAGCGCCTCATCCAAGTCCGTTATCTGCATACAGAGGTTTTTTTGGCAGCAAACCTTTTAGCCAGACGAACTCATTTCTTGAAGAACATGGAATCGAACCGATTGACTGGCAGATTGAATAGAAGGGTAGAGATACCAGGAGGGATACGATGGGAAAACAATATGATCTTGTAATTATTGGAGCAGGTCCGGGAGGATATGTAGCTGCAAAGAAAGCGGCAAAACTGGGGATGTCGGTTGTTATCATAGATAAGGGAGAGATTGGCGGTACTTGTATTAACCGTGGATGTATTCCTACAAAGGCTTTGATTCATGCGGCGACACTGTATCGTGAGATGACAGAGTGTGAGAAATTCGGACTTACTGCAGAGAAAGTTGGATTTGATCTGCAGAAGATATATGAATATAAGGAATTATCATCAGCCAGAATGCGAGAAGAATTGCAGAAAGAATTTGATGCACTTGGTATTGAATCCGTAAAGGGAACTGCTGTTATTCAAAGTGATCGCAGAGTGCGGGTAACAACATCTGACCAGAGAACAGAATATTATATTGGAAAAAATATTTTGATTGCAACGGGTGCGAAAGCACGGATGATAGACATTCCAGGAATGGATCTGCCTGGAGTTATGACAAGTGAAGAATTATTGACATCAGAAGAAAGCAGCTATGGCAGATTGTTGATTCTTGGCGGTGGAGTTATAGGAATTGAATTGGCAACAGTATTCAATGCACTTGGCGGTAAGGTGACGATTGTTGAGGTGTCTGACCGCCTTCTTCCGAATATGGATCAGGAATTTTCAGATGCATTAGAAGAGATTCTTACGAATCGTGGAATACATATCTGTAAGAAAAGTATATTGGAAAAGATTACGAAGGATGACAGGGGACTGGAATGCCATTATGTATGTCAGGGAGAGAATCAAAAGACTTGTGTGGATGCGGTGCTGGTTTCTGTGGGAAGAGTTGCTAACACAACAGGATTATTTGATTCAGATGTTCCGATAAAATTAGAAAATGGCAGAATCGTTGTAGATGATTTCTATATGACGAACCTCCCGGGAATTTATGCGATTGGAGATGTGATTGGTGGAATTCAACTGGCACATGTTGCCTCTGCACAAGCGACATATGTAGTAGAACGCATGAATAATGTGGAGCCTTCTGTGATTGTGGAGATGGTTCCGAGCTGTCTGTTCACGTCTATTTCCATAGTTCCAAGTTGTCTGTATACAGATCCAGAGATTGCTTCTGTGGGAATTACGGAAGAGGAGGCAAGAAAGAAGGGAATACCGCTTCGCTGTGGAAAATACGTCATGAATGTCAATGGACAGTCCATTATTTCAAAAGAAGAGCAGGGATTCATTAAGGTATTATTTGCAGCCGATAGTGATGTGCTTCTGGGAGCGCAGCTTATGTGTCAGCGTGCGACAGATATGATTGGAGAGCTGGCAACGGCAATTGCGAATGGATTAACATCTGCACAGTTAATGTATGCAATGCGTGCGCATCCGACATTTAATGAGGCAATTTCCTGTGCGGTAGAAAATAGCAGAGAAAATCAGTCAAGATGGTAGAAATTCCTAGAATATCTTGATTTTATATTAGATAAAAGAGTATAATAAAAGAGGTAGTGAGAACAAAAACGAAATGGAGGGCTTCATATGGAATTAAAACAAACGAAGACAATTTTGGATGTTCGCAGAGGTTACCTGATGACAGTTCTTGGGGTGAGCGTTGTCGCAATTATTGTAGCGGGGGTTATATCTAATTCATTTGTGCACAGCATTCCGATATTTACAATCTGTATATTTGCAGTTTTTATTATCATGCTGTCTTTGATCTACGATGTTTATATTAATTCAACCTATCGTATTTTCCTGGTTGATGATGATGTGTACATCTATTATCCAACTTATAGTTCAAGAGCCGGTAATGAATTCATTTTCTATAAAGTGCTCGAAGTAGACAATGCTACGGTAAAAGGAAGTTCTATTGTATTTAACGGGACGGTTTCAGTCGTAACTGATGCTATCGAGAGAAAAGGAATGAAAGAAGTTGCTGATCCAAAAGCATTATTTGCGGAAGTGTTTTCAGAAGATACATACTCTATTCAAAAGAGATTCCGTATATCCAGAATCTTTGATGGAGAGAATGAATTGATGGCAAAGCTTGCAAAGAAGAAAAAAGTAAAATAATGGGGAAATAAAAACAGAAGCGGGAATATACCTCAATGTCATTAAGATAGCATTGGAACAATCCCATAGTTCCGAAGAACTGATATAAAAAGGTATCATTCTTCGGAACTTCTCTTTTTTACAGAAAGTTAGGCATGGGAAAAACTCCTTCGTTATAAAGGAGTAAAAATAGATTGATTTTTAGAAGAATCATGCTAATCTATAATTGAACGAAACCACACATGCACTAACAGTATCTCTTGGTCGGGAGCGGTTGGGCCTTATGGGTAATAAGAACTTTACTATGGTGGTTTCGACATCAATTGGTGGTCCGTTTTCTGTTTGCTTGAAAAACGCAATACAGATTCGGACTGCCCTTGAAAAATTAATCTGGTGCTGATGTTTTCGCTCCTTTTCGGGAATTTTTGTTCCCAGAGTGATCAGCATAATAAAATTATACATAATAATTCTTGAATAAATTTCCTGACAAATAGAATTCTCTTGCTTTGAATGGAAAGCTTCCATACCTAAAATATATTTTGCTTCTCTAAACCCTACTTCTATATTCCAGCGCAATTGGTAAAGTTTTTTTAATTCCTCAGCTGAAAATTCATCTTCTGAAAGACTCGTAGCAATCAGTTCATAACTACCGTTTTCCAATTGAAACCGTACAAATCGGATGGTTAGTTCATAATCATTCGATTTACTATCTTTTATATAATCAAATCGAGCGGTTTTACTGAAATATTTGTATTTAATACGATTCACTATGCATGGGCCAGTTGAATGTCTCGTTATTACTACATCTCGCGTCAGATCAAACGGACCATCTGATGGGAAGTCAAATCCAGCTGCCATAGTTCTGATTGCTCCCAGATCTCTGATTCTAATTACATAATCAAAAAGTCTTTCCTCTATATGGGCAAACAGATTATAATTCTCGTATCCCCGGTCAGCCATGATAATGACCGGATATTTTTCAGAAATTCTGTCAACCATAATGCACGCTGCATCTGTTTCGTTCCTTTCTTTTCCATGTTGAATGACGCTGTCCATAAAAACTTTACCACATACGTCATACAGGCTGTTTAGATACAAGGTGGAATGATGATTCTCTCCGATTACGTTTTCTTCATTTGGGTTATATGGCAAAGAGAGTTCGCTGCCATCTATTGCAGCAATTCGATAACCCTTAAACAAAACCGGATCAGATTCTGTTCGATTATAAAATAATTTAAAGAGCTTCTCCATGGCTTGAAAGGACAACTTCTTTCGCTGTTGAACAAAAGAAGATACGGAAGGAAAGCCGTCTTGAAATTGAAAATATTCAAGTATTTCCGTTCCTAACGACTGGCTTCCGAAAGAAAGAATAAAATGAATTAGTTTGTCTAATGGCCATTTTCGTGTTCTGGAAAAAGCTTTTGGAACTAAAGAAAATTCGTTATGGTGAGATACAATTTCTGAAATACACTCATTTAAACATTTTTTCAGATCATCTGCAGTTAGATTCATTTGCGTTACCTCCTTTAATCAAGGGGCTTCGCCGCAAATTTTACTGTGTTTGTCAAGTGTTTTTTGATTTTTGAACATAAAAAAGCAGAATATGCATTTCTACGTATTCCACTCTTTTCACTCTGAGATGATTATCCTTATCTTAATGACATTGGAATATACCTGCTTCTGTTTTTTTACTCTATAGGAAACTTCGCTTCCATAGAGTAAAAATCCTCCGGGAGGATGCGCACTCCGGCGAAAGCTGAAGATGTCGCAGGCGACCGCCGGAGGCGCAAGAGTTTCGCTCGCAGAACTCTTTGTTCTAGCAATGAAATTCGCAAAGTTAATCTCGTTTCTGCATAAATATATTGACAAAAGTATCAGAATGTGATTATATTTAAATATGAACATATGAATAATTGTTCATATGAAAAGATTTAACCAGCCAGGAGGATATAGATATGAAGAATCAGGAGAGAAGAAAGGAAACGGTATGTGAATGCGGTTGCGGACATGAGCAGCATCATGAAGAAGAATGTAGTTGTGGACATGAGCACCACCATCATGAGATAGAAGAGCAAAGGATACCGTCAATGCCGGAAGGGGTAGAAAAAAGAGTTTATATTTTAGAGAATCTTGGATGTGCCAATTGTGCAGCTAAGATGGAACGACAGATTCGTGAGCTTCCAGGTGTTGAGATGGCAACGATTACATTTGCAACAAAACAATTGATTGTGGCAGCAGACAATCAGGAAAAGTTGTTGCCAGAATTCAGGAGAATCTGTGCTTCAATAGAAGAAGCAGTAACCGTAACACCAAGAGAAGAACGAAGTGTGAATAAGAAGAAAGAGAATCCTTTGGAAGAGAATAAGAAGGATATTCTGGCTATTACCGTGGGTGCAGTTTTGTTCATTGCAGGTCAAATTGCAAGTCATATGTTTCCAGGTTCATGGATTGTGAGTATTGTATTTGTGGCTGCATATGTGATTCTTGGACTGGAAATTGTCTGGACAGCAGTTAGGAATCTGGCAAAAGGACACGTGTTTGATGAGAATTTCCTGATGAGTGTGGCAACACTGGCGGCATTTGCAATCGGAGATTTTGCGGAAGCTGTAGGAGTTATGTTGTTCTATCGTGTGGGAGAAGTGTTCGAAGAGATTGCAGTAAGCCGTAGTCGGTCTCAGATAATGGAGGCGGTAGATCTTAGGCCTGAAGTTGTGAATCTGGTCAAGGGAGACGAAGTGAAGAGTATTCCGGCACAGGATGCAAAAGTTGGAGATATTATTCTGATTCGTCCGGGGGATCGTATTCCTTTGGATGGAAAAGTTATTGAAGGACGTAGTCAGATCGATACTTCACCAGTTACTGGAGAACCGGTACCTGTCAGTGTATTTCCTGGGAAAGAGATATATTCTGGATGTGTCAATGATCTGGGCGTGTTGAAGCTGGAAGTTCAAAAGCCGTTAGGTGAATCTATGGTGACACGTATTCTGGATTCGGTAGAAAATGCTGCGGCAAGCAAGCCAAAGATTGATCGCTTTATTACAAGGTTCGCCCGAATCTATACGCCAGTTGTTGTTTTTGCAGCAATATTGACGGCTGTGATTCCTTCCTTGATTACTGGTAACTGGAATTACTGGATCTATACGGCAATTACATTCCTGGTCATCAGTTGCCCGTGTGCATTGGTACTGAGTGTGCCGCTGGCCTTTTTCTCGGGTATTGGGGCTGGATCCAGACAGGGAATCTTATTTAAAGGCGGAATTGCGATTGAAGCGCTGAAAGATATAAAAGCTGTAGTCATGGATAAGACGGGAACCATTACCAAGGGAAATTTTGTGGTTCAGCGAGTAGAGTCATTGGGAAGATTAACGGAAAAGCAGATATTGACGATGGCAGCCGATTGTGAGCTGAATTCTACACATCCAATTGGAACCAGTATAGTGGCAGCAGCGAAAGAAAAAGGACTGGGGCTTGTCAGACCATTGGAAGCAGAGGAGATATCAGGGAAGGGAATCCGTGCAGTATTCCCGGAAGGAACAGTGCTTTGCGGTAATCGCGGATTGTTGGAATTATATGGTATAGATACCAATGATTATGAAGCAGGAATATATGGAACGGAAGTGTTGCTCGCCGTAGACGGCAAATTGGCAGGCTATCTGGTCGTTGCCGATGTGATTAAAGAGGAAGCGACTGATGCTGTGAGTCGGATGAAGTCTCAGAATTTGGTGACAGCAATGTTGACAGGAGATGCGAAAGATAATGCGATAGCTGTGGCCAAGAAGACAGGAATTGATGAAGTGCATGCTCAGCTCCTGCCTCAAGAGAAGCTGGAACATTTACAGAAGATTCGTGAACAATATGGTTCTGTTATGTTTGTAGGTGACGGGATTAATGATGCTCCGGTTCTTGCGGGGGCAGATGTAGGAGCAGCTATGGGAAATGGCGCAGATGCAGCAATTGAAGCAGCAGATGTCGTTTTCATGACTTCATCAATGAATGCAATTCCTGAAGCAGTAAAAATTGCCAGACAAACTGGTAAAATTGCAATGCAGAATGTCGTTTTTGCTTTGATTATTAAGTTCCTGATTATGATATTAGGAATTATGGGATATGCGAACATGTGGATGGCTGTGTTTGCGGATACGGGAGTTGCCATGTTGTGCGTGATGAATTCGATTCGTGTGCTGTATACTCAAAAAGAACGAATCAAATAGATATACAATAGTTACAAAATTATTAATTTTAATTTCATTTTATGCCAAATGGTTGAATTTGAAGAGGCCATTTGGCATAATTAATTGATAAGGTTTCTGATTTTTTGAAAGGAAGGAATGTATGAAGAGAACGGAAGCTGAGTGTTGCGAAGTTACATGTGTTCATACGGATACAGTTTACATGGTGAAGAACAAGATGCCGGAAGAAGATCTGTTAAAAGAACTGGCAGATTTTTATAAGGTATTTGCTGATTCGACAAGAATTAAGATTTTGTGTGTGTTATTGGAGGCTGAGATGTGTGTCTGTGATCTTGCCGAGGTGTTAGGCATGACGCAGTCAGCTATATCCCATCAGCTTCGAATATTGAAACAGATGAAGTTAGTGAAGAACCGCAGAGAAGGAAAGACCGTATATTATTCGCTGGCAGATGATCATATCCAGACAATTATCAGTCAAGGAATGGAACATATTATGGAGTAGTTTTCATATAGTGATTAAAGGGAATATCATATGACGGAGAAGTTGAAAAAAAGATGTATCATTTATAGTGTAGGGGTGTTGGTGTATGTGAGTGCGATTGAAGCTACCATACATCTGACGTTAACTGACAGAGTAAAATTTATATGGTTTCTTATTGCGTATCTGATTATAGGGTTTGATGCTTTTAAGAAACTGGAACAAAATCTGCTGCAGAAAAAGTTCCTGTCAGAATATACGTTAATAATCTTGGCCACAATTGGAGCTTTGGGAATTGGAAGGTATGTAGAAGGTGTACTTGTAATTCTTTTGTTTGAATTGGGAATGATTTTTGAGGCTTTTTCAAGAGACAGAGCGAAAAAAAATATTGAAGAGTTGATCAATATCCGTCCAGAATATGCAACAAGAAAGGTTCATGGAAGAGAATTCAAGGTAGATCCGTCCGCATTGAAGCCGGGACATATTATTGTGATTAAGCCGGGAGAGCGTATTCCGGTAGATGCTGTGATAACATCAGGCACTACGAGTATTGATACGAAGGCAATTACGGGAGAAGCAATTCCTCAATCTGCATGGCCGGGGGATAAGATTTATAGCGGATGTATTAATCTGAATGGTGTGATTGAAGCAAAAGTTTTGGAATTATATGTGGATTCTACCGTATCCAGAATCATGGAGATGGTGGAGGATGCGCAGAATAAAAAGGCAGAGAGTGAGACTTTCATCACCAGATTCTCCAGAATCTACACACCGCTTATGTTGTTGGGAGCTTTTGCGGTCATGATATATCCGTCACTGACATTTTCTTATGGAAATTGGGATACCTGGATTTACCGCGGATTGATTTTCCTGGTGATTGCCTGTCCCTGTGGATTGGTATTGTCAGTACCAATTGCATTTCTTGGAGGAATCGTAACGGCTGCACGCCATGGAATTGTAATGAAAGGCGGTAATTTCCTGGAAGATCTGGCAAAGGCTGATACATTTATTTTTGATAAGACAGGGACCCTGACGGAAGGTGTCTTTCATGTGAAGGAAGTCAAGGCAATTGGAATGCCGAACGAGGAACTCCTTAGGATCGCCGCACATGTTGAGTGCCACTCTAATCATCCGATTGCACAGTCACTGAGGGAAGCCTATGGGAAAGAGATAGCAGAGAATAAAGTATATAGAATGCGAGAGATACCAGGATATGGTGTCAATGCGACATTCGAAGGAGAGCGCGTCTATGTTGGAAATAACAGGCTGATGGAGAAGCAGCAGATACTTTGTGATGATGTCAGTCAGCCGGGAACTGTTATCTATGTAGCTGTCGGAAAGAAATATGCGGGATACATTGTTATTGCGGATACTATAAAAGAAGATGCCGTGGATACACTTCAATATTTGAAGGAAAAATGTAAGGCGGTATTGGTCATGTTGACTGGCGATACGAAGAGCGGAAGTGTACAAGTGGCAAAAGAATTGGAGATGGATTATGCATATGCAGACTTGATGCCGGAAGATAAGCTGGAGCAGGTAGAAGATTTCCTGCGTATTCAGGATGGAACCGAGAGGCTGGTATGTGTAGGTGATGGAATCAATGACGCGCCAGTTCTTGCGAGAGCGGATGTGGGAATTGCCATGGGAGCGTTAGGTTCGGCGGCAGCGATTGAGGCAGCTGATATCGTATTGATGGAAGATGAACTTCCAAGAATTATAGATGCAATTAAGATATCCAGAGAGACATTAAGAGTAGTAAACCAGAATATTACTTTTGCATTGGTTGTTAAGGGATTGATTTTGATTCTTGCCATTATTGGCTATTTTGGTATGTGGGAAGCAATATTGGCAGAAGTTGGAGTAATGTTTGCTGCTATTTTAAATGCTGCGTGGGTAGCAAGATATAACGTATAGGAGGAAGTATGAAGCGTATAAGGGTAGTACTGTCCGTTTTACTTTTGGGAGTGTGTCTCAGCGGATGCGGGAAAAATCCTTCGGAAGAAGGAATAGAATATCTGGAAAATGGGCAGTATGAAGAGGCGATAGAACAATTTGAAGAGGCAATTGAAAAAGAGGTGAATGTGGGGGATGCCTACAGAGGAATCGGGATTGCCAAATGGGAACAAGAGGATTTTGAAGGAGCACGCGATGCTTTTGAAAGTGCACTGGAAAACAATGCGCAGAAGACAGGAACGATTTATAATTTTATTGGAATCTGTGAACTGAAATTAGAAGATCCGGATTCAGCAATTAATTATTTTCGTCTTGGTCTTGGTCAGGAAGATATCAGCGAGGAACTGAAGCAGGAGATGCAGTATAATGTTATTGTTGCATATGAACAGGCAAAGGACTGGGAAAGTGCAAAAGTGAAGCTGAAGGAATATCTGAATGATTATCCTGACGATCAGAATGCGCAGAAAGAACTGGAATTTCTGGAGACACGGTAAGGAAAGAGAAGATGATTGAATTAGATAAAGTAACCGAGCGGGTAATCTTAGTAGGAGTCAGTCTGTCGGATCAGGATGACACGCAGAAATCACTGGATGAATTAAAGGAGCTGGCAGCAACTGCAGGGGCAGAAACTGTTGGAACAGTAATTCAGAACAGAGAGCAGATGCATCCGGGAACGTATATCGGAAAAGGAAAGATTGAAGAGTTAAAAGACCTGTTGTGGGAGTTGGACGCAACAGGTATTATTTGTGATGATGAACTTTCGCCGGCACAGATGAAAAATCTTCAGGATGAGTTGGATACGAAAGTAATGGATCGTACGCTGGTGATTCTGGATATTTTTGCTTCCAGAGCATCTACCAGTGAAGGTAAGATTCAGGTAGAACTGGCACAATTAAAGTATCGTCAATCTAGATTGACTGGTTTCGGAACAGCGATGTCTCGTCTTGGAGGAGGAATTGGCACCAGAGGACCAGGAGAGAAGAAACTGGAGATGGATCGAAGACTGATAAAGAGTAGGATCGCCCAGTTGAACAGAGAATTGAAAGATGTAAAACGTCATAGGGAGGTTACACGAGAACAGAGGAACCGGAATCGAATTCCGGTCGCTGCTATTGTAGGATATACGAATGCAGGAAAGTCTACACTACTGAATTCATTGACAGGAGCAGGTATTCTGGCTGAGGATAAGCTGTTCGCTACTTTGGATCCAACGACCCGTGGATTGAAATTGCCAAGTGGGCAGGAGATTCTTTTGACAGATACCGTCGGTTTTATCCGAAAGCTTCCTCATCATCTGATTGAAGCATTTCGCAGTACACTGGAAGAGGCTAAATATGCAGATCTGATTCTGCATGTGGTTGATATGGCGAATCCGCAGATGGATGAACAGATGTTTATTGTATATGAGACGCTTAAGAATCTGGAGGTTACTGACAAACCAGTTATCACCATATTTAATAAGATGGATAAAGCTGGAAATCAACAGATCATTCGAGATTTTCATGCAGATTATACCGTAAAGATATCTGCAAAGATGAAAGATGGAATTTCAGAACTGCTTCAAACAATCGAGGCAGTTCTGCGTGAACAGAAAGTTGCAATTGAGAATCTGTATTCCTACCAGGAGGCAGGGAAGATTCAGTTGATCCGTAAATACGGTGAGTTACAGCAAGAAGATTACCGGGATGATGGAATATTTGTAAGAGCCTTTGTACCGGTAGAAATCTATGATAAAGTTAGAACTTCAAAGTAAAGTCCCGGTCTCGCGTGGCGATTCATGGAAGAACTTCTTGTAAGCTCTGGAAAATGTAGAATAATCTTTAAAGCCACAATCAAAGCAAGCCTGTGTGCCTGACACACCGGTTAGTATTAATTCTTTTGCAAGCAGGAGCCGTTTTTGGGAAATATAGTGTCCAAGAGTGTAACCGGTTTCCTGCTTGAATAGTCTCATCATATAGTATTTACTGATGTAAAAATGATCTGAAAGGATATCGATGTTCAGATCATGGTTTAGATTTTCGTTAATATATTGCAGGATGTCCAGAATTTTGGTATTACAGTTATCTGTATCAATGAATTCCAGACGATTTTTTCTTGCAGCACGGTTCAGATGTATCATAAACTCCAGAAAGAGGACTTGGCGATAAAGATCGGAAGCGTATCCGTCATCGGAAAAAGATTTTTCTAATCGTGTGATTGACTGGAATAAAGAACTGTTTTTTAAGGAAGGAATTCTTAATACATTGGAATGCTCTTCTTCTGCTTTTTGAAAGCAATAACTTAAATCATAAGAATCTGTTTTGTATGCGTTCATAAAATTTGGTGAGATATAGACAATGATTCGTTCATAGATCTGGGAATTATCTACAACCAGACGATGTATGTCATTATGTCGGACCAGAACAATGTCATAAGGAGACAATTCATAAGATTTTCCTTCAATCGTATAAGTAACATGTCCTTTGATAAAGATGGTAATCTTATCAAAATCATGATAATGGTATTTTACTTCACGAGTTTCTTGATCAGTCAGGTGGAATAGTCTGAATTCACTGTTCAGGTATCCTTTTTTTATATATTGTCCCATGAAAATCACCTCTTTCATTATCATATATGAAGAGAGCATTATTTGCAATATAATAAGCACTAATTACGTTGAAAAGGGAAAAAATGCCTGATATGATGTGCTTAGAACGACTTGGGGAAAACTCCCGTAAAAAAAGATGGAGGTATGTTATGAAAGTTGTATTGGAACGTTATCATGGGTTGGGAAATGATTATGTTGTATTTGATCCAAATAAAAATGAATTGGAATTGACACCGGAAAATGTAAAGATGATTTGTGACCGTAATGCGGGACTGGGCTCTGACGGTGTCCTGGAGGGACCAATCTTAAAAGAAGATGGCATGTATGTAAAGGTATGGAATCCAGACGGAAGTGAATCTGAGACCAGTGGTAATGGTGTTCGTATTTTTGCAAAATATCTGAAAGATGCAAGTTATGTGCAGAAGAAAAACTTCAAACTCTACACAGGCAATGGACCAGTGGAGGTGACTTTCCTGAATGAAGACGGCAGCCGTCTGCGTGTGTCAATGGGAAAATTATCTTTTTGGAGTGATGATATCCCAGTTACAGGGGAGCGTCGAGAAGTAATCAATGAAGATATGGTATTTGGAAGAACATTATATCCAGTCACTTGTGTCTCCATCGGAAATCCACATTGTGTCATTCCAATGCGTGAGATATCTAAGCCGTTGGTTTGCAAGATCGGAGATTACGCTGAGATTGCAAGATATTTTCCAAATCGTGTGAATACGCAGATTATGAAAGTTGTTGATAAAGAACATGTCTCTATTGAAATCTATGAAAGAGGCGCCGGTTATACACTGGCATCAGGAACAGGTGCCTGCGCGGCAGCGGGAGTTGCATATAAGCTGGGCATGACGAACAATAAAGTGATTGTTCATATGCCAGGCGGAGATCTTCAGGTTGAGATCGAAGATGACTGGAATGTCTATATGACTGGAGATGTATTCTATGTAGCAAAGATTACATTAAGTAATGAATTCGCGGAAAAATTAAGAAGTTTATAATATAGAATATATGAAGATAGTAGGGTCTGTCTGGCATCTGTCCGGCAGGCCTTTTCTATTGCCGTGCATCACTGATACAAGTGTGATATAATAAGCACAATAGCAATTCAGGGAGGGACAAGGATGTCTTTGCAATTTGTATTTGGGCCTTCTGGCTCTGGAAAATCACATGATTTATATCAGTACGTTATTGAAGAAGCCCGGAGATATCCGGAACGAAATTACATTGTTCTGGTGCCGGAGCAGTTTACTATGCAGACACAGAAGGATCTGGTGACGATGCATCCATGTCATGGAATTATGAATATTGATGTCCTGAGTTTTGGACGTCTTGCATATCGAGTGTTTGAGGAGACAGGTGGAGAGCCCCTTCCGGTATTGGATGATGAGGGAAAGAATCTAATTCTGCGAAAGATTGCGGGAGATTACGAGAATGAATTATGCGTTCTAAGAGGTAATATGAAAAAACTGGGATACATCAGTGAAGTAAAATCTGTTATCTCAGAGTTTACACAATATGACATTGGCGAAGAAGAGCTGGAACGGGTAATGGAGACGGCAGGTGAGCAGTCGAGACTTTATTATAAGTTAAAAGATATCCAGATTCTATATCGTGGATTCTCAGAATATCTGGAGAAAAAATACATTACCAAAGAGGAACTTTTAGATGCTCTGAGTAAGGTAATCTGCAGATCAGATATATTAAAGAATAGTATGATCGTGTTAGATGGATTCACGGGATTTACACCGGTACAGAATCGTTTGATATTGGAACTGCTCAGGCATTGCCGTAAAGTGATAGTGACAGTTACGATGGATGACCGTGAAAATCCATATGTCTATCAGCACCCATATCAGTTGTTTGCACTGAGTAAACATACGGTTACTACACTGATTCAGTTAGCTCAAGAGGAGAAAATTCCGATTGAAGAACCAATCTGTAAGTATGAAAAGCCGGTTTATCGTTTCCGTGAAAATGATGCTCTTGCGTTTTTGGAACGGAACTTGTTCCGTTATGGGAAAGATACATTTAGAAAAGAACAGGATTCGATAGGAATTCATGTTGCAAGAAATCCGAAAGAAGAAGCACTTGCTCTGGCAGGAGATATCCGGGCGCTGGTCAGACGAAAGGGATATCGTTACCGAGATATTGGAGTCATCGTAAGCAATATGGATGTGTACGGGGATTATCTGGAGCGGGCGTTTGAACTGTATGAGATACCGGTATTTATGGATCATAAGAGAAGTATCCTTTTGAATTCTTTTGTGGAGTATATTCGAAGCCTTTTGAATATGGCGGAACAGAATTTCTCCTACGAAAGTGTTTTTCGGTTTTTGCGCACGAATCTGGCAGGATTTACCTGTGATGAGATTGATGAATTAGAGAACTATGTGATTGGCCTGGGAATCAAAGGGTATAAGAAGTGGCAGGAAAAATGGGTACGTCGTCTGAAAGGTATGACGGAAGAAGAACTGGAACGTATGAATCATTTTCGCGTCCTTTTGGTGGAGAAGACAGATGCATTAATGTTTGTGTTAAAGCAACGAAAGAAAACGGTAAAGGATATTACCTTGGCGGTGTATGAGTTCGTGGTCCGTGAAGAACTGCAGCTGCGCCTAAAAAAGCAAGAAGAAGAATTTCAGGCGATGGGAGAGCTGGCTTTGGCAAAAGAATATGCACAGGTATATCGGATAGTAGTGGAGCTCTTTGATAAGTTTGTGGAATTGCTGGGGGATGAGCCAGTAAGTTTGAAGGAATACTGTGAATTGCTGGATGCCGGTCTGGAGGAAGCAAGAGTAGGGGTGATTCCTCCGAGTATAGATCAGGTTGTAGCTGGTGATGTGGAGCGTACCAGGTTAAAAGATATCAAAGCATTATTTTTCCTGGGGGCAAATGATACGCAGCTCCCGGGTGCATTGTTGCAGACAGGGTTATTATCTGAACGTGATCGAGAGAGTTTTCAACGAGAGAAGTTGGCATTATCGCCTGGAGGAAAAGAAAAAGCTTATATTCAGAAGTTTTATCTATATATGAACCTGACGAAACCCTCTGATAAATTGGAAGTCTATTATAGTAAAGTATCTTCCGATGGGAAAAGTATCCGCCCTTCTTATCTGATACAGGAATTGCGTAGAATATTTCCTCTCATGAAGCTTCAGGATGAAGAAGAAAAAGAGTTAAAACAGCGAGAGTTTACAGAAAAAATGGGGCTGGATTGTATCATCCGGGGAATGCAGGGAACAGGAAATGGCATGGATGATACATGGAAAGAATTGTATTCTTGGTATAGGAGAAATCCAAAGTGGCGCGAGAAGGTAGAAAGCTTATTGAATGCTGGATATTATCAGCGTCCGATGGATGGATTGACGGAAGAAGTTGCAAAAGGACTGTATGGGGAGAATTTTGAGACAAGTATTACAAGAATGGAGCGGTTCTCGGCCTGTGCATTTGCACATTTTCTTACATATGGTTTGAACTTACGGGAACGACAGCAGTATGAGTTTCAGGCAGTAGATCTCGGAAATATATGTCATAGTGCGTTGGAGAAGTATTCACAAAAAGTGGAGAGAGGACATAAGGACTGGGTATGTTTATCAGAAGATGAACAGAAGTATTATATAGAAGAAAGTGTGGAAGAAGCAATTACTGATTACGGGAATTCTGTTCTCTATAGTTCTTCCAGAGATGAATATATGATTGTCCGCATAAAACAAATGCTGGAACGAACGATATGGGCATTGACAAAGCAATTGGAGGCCGGAGATTTTCGGCCGTCCGCTTATGAGTTCCGATTTGCCAATGGAAAAATTGACCGGATAGATACCTGCGAGGATCAGGAGAAAGTTTATGTGAAAGTAGTGGACTATAAGACCGGAAGTCAGGCTTTTGATATCGTATCGTTGTATCATGGCCTTCAGCTACAATTGATGGTCTATATGGATGCCGCTGTAAAGATGGAAACCCAAAAGCATCCGGGAAAAGAAGTAATCCCATCGGGTGTGTTCTATTATCGGATTCAGGATCCATTGGTAGAAAAGCAGAAGAAAGAAGAAATCGAAGATGCACTTTTGAAAGAATTAAAACCAGATGGCATGATAAACCTAAGTGGCGATACGTTAGAGCATCTGGATCGTAAGAAAAATGGAGAATCACTTGCTGTTCCGGTAAAATATAACAAGAATGGGAGCCTTGCGAAAAGTTCCAAAGCGGTATCTGAGGAAGAATTTCAGATTATGATGCATCATGCTGTCCGGAAGATAGAAAAGACAAAGAGACAGATACTGGAAGGCAACACGGATGTGTCGCCTTATCGCAGAGGTCAGGAGACGGGCTGTGATTACTGTAAATATAAGCATGTCTGTGGTTTTGATACAAAGATACAAGGATATGCATATCGTGAGATAGGGAAAATGACTCAGGAAGAAGCAATTGCTGCGATGAAAGAAGAGACAAAAGCGTGGGAAGGAGAGGAATAGATCATGGGCGTGACATGGACGGAAGAACAGCAAAAAGTGATTGATCTGAGAAATCGGAATATCCTTGTCTCAGCAGCGGCTGGCTCTGGTAAAACAGCGGTTTTGGTAGAACGTATTATTACGATGCTGACAGCAGATGTGAATCCGATAGATGTTGATCAACTGTTGATCGTCACATTTACGGAAGCGGCAGCAGCTGAGATGAAAGAAAGAATTAGAAATGCGATAGAAAAAAAACTGGATGAATTTCCAGAGAATGAACATCTAAAGCAACAGGCAACTTTGATTCACAATGCTCATATTACTACGATACACAGCTTTTGTCTGTCTGTGATCCGAGATCATTTTCATGTGATTAATCTGGATCCTGGATTTCGCATTGGAGAAGAAGGAGAGCTGAAATTACTTCGTCAGGATGTTGTAAAAGAGATTCTGGAAGAAAAATATCAGCAAGGAAATCAGAGATTTTTGGATTTTTCTTTGTCATATGGAGGAGGCAAAAGTGATAAGAAGATAGAAGAGCTGATCTTGAAGATTTATGAATTTTCCAGAAGTTATCCAGATGCCAAAGAGTGGATAGAAAAATGTGTAAAAGCTTATCAGATAGAAGATCTTCAGGAACTGGAAGAATGTGATTATATTTGTTTCGCAATGAAGAATACAAGAAGCTATCTGGAAGAAGCTATGAAATTATTGGAGCAGGGAATCGCAATTTGCCAGACTGCAGATGGACCAGCGGTATATGAGACGACTCTTTTGAATGACAGTCAGGTTATTGAGAAATTGCGCTCTGCTGACACATTTGAGAAAATGACACAGGTATTTTCGGAAGTAAAGTGGGTGCGATTGGCGGTCAACAAAGACAAGATGGTATCAGAAGATAAAATAGAACAAGTAAAATCTATCCGAGAAGAAGTAAAAAAGATTGTAAAAGACCTGGAAGGACAGTATTTCTATCAGGATGTAAGGGATGTCCTGGAGGATATTCAGCTTTGCCGCCCGGCGATGGAGGAACTTGCGGAATTGGTACAGATATTCGCAGAGCGATTTGAGGAGAAAAAACGGGCGAAAAATATGATTGATTTCTCGGATATGGAGCAGTATGCTCTACAGATTCTGACGGAGAAGACAGAATATGGATTTTTGCCATCAGCAGCTGCCAGAGAATATCAGCAACAATTTTTTGAGATTATGATTGATGAGTATCAAGACAGTAACTTTATTCAGGAGACGATACTGACCAGCATCTCTAAGGCGTCTCAGGGACATTACAATATATTTATGGTAGGTGATGTGAAGCAGAGCATCTATCGCTTTCGTTTGTCCAGACCAGAACTTTTTATGGAGAAATTTCATACTTATAGTATGGAAGATAGTCAGACTCAGCGTGTTGATCTTCATAAAAACTTTCGAAGCAGGCGCGAGGTGTTGGACAGTGTGAATTTTATATTCAGACAGATTATGGTACATAATCTGGGAGGAATTACCTATGATGATCAGGCAGCTTTATATGCGGGAGCGGACTATAAAGAAGGTAAGAATCTGAAGACAGAAGTCCTGGTGATTGACAGTGATCTGGAATCATGGCAAGGAGCAGACGTTGAGTTAAAAGAGGTTACCAGGATAACAGAGAGAGAATTAGAGGCGCGGGCAATTGCGGGCAGAATTCGAGAACTGTTGGCCAGCCATCAGGTGATCGACAAAAAAACCGGTGAGTTTCGTCCGGTACGATATTCGGATATTGTAATTTTGACCCGCAGTGTGAAAGGATTTGCAGATGTATTTACAGAAGTTTTGAATCGACAAGGAATCCCGACATATGCAGGTACGCGAGAAGGGTATTTTGCAACGCAGGAAATAGGTGTTCTGTTGGATTATCTGAGAGTTTTGGATAATCGAAGACAGGATATTCCTCTGGCAGCAGTGTTAAGATCTCCTTTCGGTGAACTGACTGAAATGGAATTGGCATCTATCAAGAGCGTATATAGAGATAGTTCCTTTCATCAGGCAGTTACATCTTATTGTGCTGAGGGAAAAGATTCTGTGATTCGAGGAAAACTTGAAAAATGTCTGAAGAAGATGGATGAATTCAGGTCTATTCTGCCGTATACACCTATGCATGAACTTTTGTGGAAGATTCTCGAAGAGACTGGTTATGGTGATTATGTATCATCAATGCCCGGAGGAGAACAAAGAAGGGCGAATCTGGAGATGCTGGTTGAGAAAGCAAGAGCTTTTGAAGCCACTAGCTATAAAGGATTGTTTCATTTTGTCCGTTATATTGAGCAGCTTCAAAAATACGATGTGGATTATGGAGAGGCAAGTATTGAGGATGAGCAGTCAGATACCGTCCGTGTAATGACCATCCACAAAAGCAAAGGACTGGAATTCCCTGTCGTGTTTGTAGCTGGCTTAGGAAAGAAATTTAATATGCAGGATGCACGAAGCAGCGTGTCACTCCATGCCAAGATGGGGGTGGGACTGGATGCTGTTGATCTTGCGGCAAGAACCAAAAGCCCGAGTATCATAAAAAAAGTAATACAGAAAGAAGAAGCCTTAGACAGTCTGGGAGAAGAATTAAGGGTCTTGTATGTGGCACTTACCCGAGCAAAGGAAAAATTGATTCTTACGGGAACTATCTCGAATCTGGAAAAGAAAATGGCAGGGTACAAGATGGTGACTGAGCAGAAAGAAGATACGTTGTCATTCGAAAGATTAAGTAAAGCAGTAACTTATTGGGATTGGATTCTTCCTGCTATGCAGCGTCTGGGATCAGATGTTCCAATGGAGATGCGAATCTTAACAATTGAGGATATTGTACGTAACGAGGTGGAAGAAGAAACGGCTGGAAGACTTACCAGAACCATATTGGAAAACTGGGATACTCAGAAGATCTATGAAGAGGATGTTCATAAGACATTGCGGGAGCAGTTCAGTTATCAGTATCCATATATGGACAGCCGACAGCAAAAGCTGAAATTTACAGTGTCAGAATTAAAAAAGAGAAGCTATCTAAAGGAAAGTCTCGGAGAAGAGTTGGATGAATCAGGAGAACTTCTTTATGGGGAACCGGAAGTCGTGCCTCTTGTGCCTAGATTTTTGCAGGAAAAAGAGGAGTTAACGGGTGCTTCGCGTGGTACGGTATACCATCGGGTGATGGAGCTTCTGGATCTGTCGAAATCTTACGATACATTAACGTTACAATCTGCAATGGATGCTTATGTAGCAGACGGAAAGCTGGGACAAGATATGGCGGCATGTATCCGGACTGTGGACATAAAAGGATTTCTGGAATGCAGTGTGGGGCAGCGGATGAAAAAAGCCGCTGAGCTGGGGCATCTGTGGAAAGAACAGCCTTTTGTCCTCGGAGTAGATGCCCGAGAGATTTATCCGGAAGAGGAGGAGGGGGAGTTAATCCTTGTTCAGGGGATTATTGATGCGTATTTTGAAGAAGATGATGGTCTTGTTGTATTGGATTACAAGACAGATAAGATCTGCAGTCCAGACGAACTGGCTGAGAAATACCATGCGCAGCTCGATTATTATGCAAAAGCATTGGAGCAGATGACGCAAAAAAAAGTGAAAGAGAAGATCATCTATTCCTTTACGATGAAGAAGGAAATCGTTGTGTAGGAGAAAGTGTAGAGAGAGTACGGTGAGGAGTGGAGCTGGGCAGATGGTTCAGATGTCTTTCGCTAAGAATCCATAAAAAAGCAGGATAAAATTTCGCATGAGAATTTTATCCTGCTTTTTTAATACTTTCTACACAATATGTGTTGACAAACTATATTATACAACATATAATATAGGTATAAAAATAATATTGTATTTGTAAATAATATTATAAATCCCAGCAAAGGAGTGAGAATATGGTATTTAACACCGGAGCTGCTCTCCTGGATGCAATCGTTTTGGCGGTTGTTTCGAGAGAGAAGGAAGGAACTTATGGGTATAAGATTACTCAGGATGTAAGAAAGACGATCGAAGTATCGGAGTCAACTTTATATCCGGTGCTGAGAAGACTGCAGAAGGATGAATATCTGGAAGTATATGACAGGCAGTTTGATGGCCGGAACAGGCGATACTATAAAGTGACAGAAAAAGGAATGGTACAGTTGAATTTGTATCGGACAGAATGGAAAAATTATTCTGGAAAAATCAATGAATTGTTTGAGGGAGGTGTAACTGCATGAATCGCATAGAGTTTATGACAGAATTAGCTTCATTATTACAGGATGTACCTGTGGAGGAACGAAAAGAAGCGATGCAGTATTATAATGACTATTTTGATGATGCCGGAGAAGAGAATGAACAACAGGTTATTGAGGAACTGGGAGAACCGGCAACTGTCGCAGCCAATATCAAAGCCGATTTGAGAGGAGATTTCCAGGATGCCGGCGAGTATACTGAAAATGGATATACGGATGCAAGATATGAGCAGAAGAATATGCCGACAGAACGTGAGAGTCATAAAGAATCTCAAGAGGAGTATCGTGGCGGCTATCAAAGTTATGAAGAACAACGTCCGCCGAGAACCAGCAAAATATTAAAAATTATATTAATTATTGCAATCATTCTTATGGCGGGTCCAGTTATTATCCCCGTTGCGTTGGGAATAGCAGCATTGATTATTGGATGTGTAGTTGTGTTATTTGCAGTATTTGTAGCACTTGTTATTGCCTCTATTGCAGTTGTGATTGCAGGAGTATCTGTCTTCTGTGTGGGAATCATTAATCTTATTCCGGAATTAGCGATTGGTCTCGCTCTTGTTGGAACAGGATTGATTCTGTCTGTTCTTGGAGTGATAGCAACAGTGGCAAGTGTCAGACTTTGTATTATTGTGTTCCCAGGAATCTGTAGAGGAATTGTATGGCTTTGCAGAAAACCATTTCATAGAAGGGTGGTGGCGTAACGATGAGACGTGGCTGGAAGATATTCTGGATCGTGTGCGGAGTGACTGCCGGGATAGGTCTGGCATGTTGCGTGGCGGCATGGGGGCTTGGAGTTACGACAGAGGCATTGCATAGTAGATTCCCGAATGGAATTGGGTTTGGAGTGATTCATTGGGATGATGAATCAGAAGATGCAGGAGAATATATTGCGGAAGACATTCATCAATCTTTCCATGAAGTAAGAAAAATAAATGCAGAGATATTTGCAGGTGAAGTAGAGGTCCTGACATCGGACAGTGAAGATATAATCGTAGAGACAGACGGAATCAGTGAAAAATTGGGCTTTCGATGTTATATGGAGAATAATGAACTAAAACTAAGTACAAAAAAGAATCTGACACATATCAATCATATTGGAATTGGCACAATTCGAATCTATCTCCCAAAAGAAGCAAAACTGGGTGAAGTCTCTCTGGATATTGGCGCGGGAACATTATATGTGGAAGATGTATGCACAGAAAGTTTTTCGGTAGATGTTGGTGCCGGTGAGGCAGAGATTGATCATTTTTCAGCTGCGAAGGTTGATCTTAATTGTGATACTGGTTCTCTGACTGCCAGAGGAAGTGCGGATCTAGATATGGAGATTGAATGCGGTGTTGGTGAGATTCAGTACACTGCAGAGGGGGAAGAACATGAATTTAATTATGATATTGAATGTGGCATTGGAGAAATTATTTGCGGTGAAAACAGTTATTCTGGTCTGTCAGTAGAAAAACGGATTGATAACGGAGCAAATAAGGAGATGCAGATTGAATGTGGTGTTGGAAACGTTACTGTTGAATTTGAAGAAATGCATCATGAAGAATAAAGGAGGATATGAGTATGGAACCTAAAAAGTTATACCGTTCAAGAAAAAACAGAATGATCTGTGGAGTATGTGGAGGAATTGCAGAATATTTTAATATAGATCCCACATTAATCCGACTGGCATTGGTACTTTTTGCATGTACAGGAACAGGAATTCTGGCATATTTTATTGCGGCAATTATCATTCCGGATGAACCGGCCAATTATTAAGGGATGGAAAACGTCTTTCTGAGGAGAGACGTTTTCTTTTTGGTAAAAGTTTGGACTTCCTTCCAGTATATTCTAAAGAAAACAGGTCAATACTTATGAAAAATGAAAGGGGTATGCATGGATATGGAAGAAAAGAAGAAAAGTATTCGACTTGATGAGCTGACGCAAGATGAAAAATTAAAATATGAGATAGCAGAAGAATTGGGATTGTTGGATAAAGTCATGGAAGAAGGGTGGAAATCACTTTCTTCAAAAGAAACAGGGAAAATTGGCGGATTGATGACAAAAAAGAAAAAAGAGACAGGGAAAAAATGACAAAAATATTAACAAGTGTGAACATTTGGACATAAAGGTTGAAAAGAGAATATCCATTTGCTATAATCGAAAAACTGGAAGTAATTTATGCAGGTGAAAATATGGACAGTAAGATTAGAGTTTTAGATGTAGATATAGATCAATGTTCAGCAAAAGAAGCAATGAAAAAAGCAATGTCTTACCTGGAAACAGAGCCGGTCAGTGTAATTGAGACCGCAACAGTGGAAGGATTGATGCAGGTCGATGACATGCCGTCAGTTAAAGAAGCTGTCAGTAAGTTTGATCTGGTTTTGGCTGGAGATAAGACGATCCTTGAGGCGGCAGATATTACAGACCGCAAGTTTTTACAGGAAACAGAAGGTCAAGTTTTCTTAAAAATGTTTATGAGATATCTCCACAAGAATCATAAAAGAGTCTATCTTTTGGTGGAATCAGAAGAAGAAGGACAGGAGATGTATAATTATCTTCAACGCCATTATGGGGGTACACAGATTATTGGTATGGCAAAAGTATCTGCACAAAATCGTGCGGATGATATGCTGGTCAATGCAATCAATGGAGGAGAAGTGGATTGTATTCTTGCAACACTTTCCTCACCTCTTCAGGAAACATTTATTATAAAGAACAGATCCCTTTTGGATGCGCGCTTATGGGTAGGACTTGGAAAGAAAAACACACCTGTGAAACAAACCGGTTTTGGTCAAGGATGGCTGGGACAATTCTTTATCAGGCATCTATTTAAGAACGAGATGGAAAAAAGAAAACGAGAAAAATAACTTTTCGTCACTATGTACATGACAAAAAAATGGATAAATGAAAATAAACTTGAGGAAATCAACAAAAAAATGTGATTTCCTCTTTATTTTTTTGTCTATATATATTAATATATAGTCTAGTAATGTGTGTTTTTAGAATTATTGAGCCTATTTTATTGTGAAAAATGCATATTGAAATGAGTGGAGGAGATGGAATATGATATCTAATCAAATACTTCAAAATACAATTGAAGGATTGAAAGGGATTACACGTATTGACTTCTGCGTAATGGACACCGATGGTAAATCTCTTGCAAGTACATTTACAGAACAGGAAAATTATGAGGATGAAATAGTTTCATTCGTAGAATCTCCGGCTGACAGTCAGGTTGTTCAGGGGTATCAGTTCTTTAAGATTTTTGATGAACATCAGCTGGAGTATATACTTCTTGTTAATGGCGGCAGTGATGATGTATACATGGTGGGAAAGATTGCTGCATTTCAAATTCAGAATCTTTTGATTGCTTATAAAGAAAGATTTGATAAAGATAATTTTATCAAGAATTTGCTGCTGGATAATCTGTTATTAGTGGATATTTACAACCGTGCCAAAAAATTACATATTGACACGGAAGTAAGACGTGTTATCTTTATTATTGAGACAAAGCACGAAAAGGACAGTACTGCACTTGATAATGTGCGGAATCTGTTAGGAAACCGGGCGAAAGATTTTGTTACGGCAGTTGATGAGAAAAATATTATTGTCGTGAAAGAACTGGAGCCTAATGATGGTCATGTGGAATTGGAGAAGATTGCTCAGAATCTGTATAACCTTTTGACAGAGGAAGGAGAAGAGGGAGTCCTGATTGCATATGGAACCATCGTCAATGATATTAAAGAAGTATCCAAATCATACAAAGAAGCAAAACTTGCTCTGGATGTAGGAAAGATCTTCTTTAGTGAAAGGAATGTGATTGCATATAGTGCTTTGGGAATTGGACGTTTGATCTATCAATTACCGATTCCATTGTGCAAGATGTTCATACGTGAGATTTTTGAGGGGAAATCTCCAGATGATTTCGATGAGGAGACGTTAACTACGATTAACAAATTCTTCGAGAATAATCTGAACGTATCAGAGACATCCAGACAATTATATATTCATCGTAATACACTGGTGTATCGGCTGGATAAATTGCAGAAAAGTACCGGCTTGGATCTGCGTGTGTTTGAAGATGCAATTACCTTTAAGATTGCACTTATGGTTGTGAAGTATATGAATTATATGGAGTCGCTGGAGTATTAATAATCAGGAGGAAAATATGATTGAATTAAAAGAAGTAACGAAAGAGTACTCAAAAGGGGTTGCGGCCTTGAATGGTATAAATCTTACGATTGAACAAGGCGAATTTGTATTTATCGTAGGTGACAGCGGTTCTGGTAAATCAACTTTGATTAAGCTGATCATGAAAGAGCTTGAACCTACATCTGGAACTATTATTGTAAATGGTCAGAATCTGAATCGAATGAAACACAGAAAGATTCCGATGTATAGAAGAAATATTGGAGTTGTGTTCCAGGATTTCCGATTGCTGAAGGATAGAAATATATACGATAATATTGCATTTGCGCAGCGTGTAACAGAGACACCGACCAGAATTATCAAGAAGAAAGTACCGGCAGCATTGTCACTGGTTGGTTTAGCGCAGAAATATAAGTCATTTCCAAAAGAATTGTCCGGTGGTGAGCAGCAGCGTGTTGCGATTGCTAGAGCAATTGTAAATGAACCGGCGATTTTGTTGGCAGATGAGCCTACCGGTAACCTTGACCCGACAAATTCATGGGAGATTATGAAGTTGTTGGAGGAGGCGAATGACAGAGGAACGACCGTACTGGTAGTTACACATAACCAGGAGATTGTAAACGAGATGAAGAAGCGAGTTGTTACAATGAAAAAGGGAGTCATTGTAAGCGACGAGAAAAAAGGTGGGTATAATAATGAGAATTAGTACATTTGGATATTCGATGAAACAAGGGGTAAAGAACATAGGAAGAAATAAGATGTTTTCCGTTGCGTCTATTGCAACGATGGCAGCTTGTATTTTTCTGTTCGGACTTTTTTTCGCCATTGTTGTGAATTTTAATTATATGGTGGAAAAAGCAGAAGAAGGTGTAGCGATTACCGTCTTCTTTGATGAAGATGCATCTGATTCTACTAAAAAAGAGATAGGAAAGCAGCTTGAAAATGCGGAAGGTGTACTGGAAGTCAATTATGTAAGCGCAGATGATGCATGGGACAGCTTTAAAGAAGAATATTTTGGAGAATCCAGTGATCTTGCGGATGGATTTAAAAATGATAACCCGCTGGCAAGTTCTGATAACTATGAAGTGTATATGTCTGATGTGTCAAAGCAAAAAGATGTTGTAGAGTATGCAGAAAGTCTTGATGGGGTTCGTAAAGTTAATAAATCAGATGTAGTAGCTAAGACGTTGACTAGTGTCAATAAGTTGGTGGGATATATTTCTGCAGCAATTATCGCAATTTTACTTGCGGTTTCCATCTTCCTGATCAGCAATACAGTTACGATGGGTATTACAGTAAGGCGTGAAGAGATTGCGATTATGAAGTATATTGGTGCAAAGGATGGATTTGTCAGGGCACCATTTGTAATAGAAGGTTTGTTAATTGGAGCAATTGGAGCAATTATTCCTTTGGTTGCATTGTATTTTATGTATGATAAGGCTGTAAGTTATATCATGACTAAGTTCAGCCTCCTGAATAATATTGTAGATTTCCTTCCGGTAGTGGAGGTATATAAGACATTGCTTCCAGTTGGTATTGCTTTGGGAGTAGGAATCGGTTTTGTGGGAAGTTTCTTTACAATCCGTAAGCACTTGAAGGTATAATATCATAGGAGGTTACATATGATACGAAGAAAGAAGGCGCTTAGTTTTTTATTAGTGTTGGTATTGTGCCTTGGAATGGCGATTCAGGCGAATGCGACTGAAATCAGCGAAACGCAGAAAAAAGCGGAAGAGCTGGAAAAGAAGAAAAAAGATGCAGAGAAAGAAAAGCAGTCTTTGGAAAAACAGTTAGAGTCTATTGTCAGTGAGATGGAAGGGACAAAGACAAAGATTGAAGAGAAAGAAACAGAAATCAGTGCGAAAGAAGAAGAACTGATTCAGGCAAAGGTTGATGAAAATGATCAATACGAAAGCATGAAGAAAAGAATCAAGTACATGTATGAGAATGGAAATACACAGTTCGTTGAGATTTTGTGTGAGTCAAAAAGTATTGGTGAATTTCTGAACAATGCGGAATATATTACAACAATCTCAGAATACGACCGAACCATGCTGGTAGAGTTTCAGTCGGTTGTAAAGGATGTGGAAGAACAGGAAGCAGCGCTTCAGGCAGAATATGATGAACTGGAGACAATGCAGAATGATCTGATCACAAAGCAAGACAGTGTGACAGAGCTTATGGAAACCAAGGATGCCGAGATTGAACAGATTAGCAGTGATCTTGGTGATACAAAGGATAAGCTGTCAGAACTGCAGGCAGCTGCGGCAGCGGCAGAGCGTAAGCAACAGGAGAAGAACAGCGGGTACAGCAATAATGCGGGAGCATCTGTGATTACCGGAAATGGAACATTTACACATCCTTGTCCGGGATATACTTACATATCCAGTGAATTTGGATATCGAGAACAGCCGATTGCGGGAGCAAGTACGAATCATAAAGGAATGGATTTTGCGGCTCCGACAGGGACACCAATCTATGCAGCAGCGAGTGGAACTGTAACTTCAGCAAGTTATAGTGGGAATGCCGGAAATATGATCGTAATCAATCACGGAAATGGACTTCAGACTTATTATATGCATTGTAATTCGATGTATGTCAGAGCGGGACAGACGGTAAGTAAGGGACAGAATATCGGTGCAGTAGGAAGTACAGGAAATTCATCCGGACCACATCTGCATTTCCAGGTTATGCAGAATGGTACACCGGTGAATCCACGTAATTATCTGTAAGAATAAAGGTTGATATCAATGAAAGATAAAAAAAGTTTTGTTAAAGGGGCGCTTTTTGGCGCCCTTGCTATGTTGTTGATTGCAGGACTTGTATCCTGTGGATTAAAACTGGGTGACAGCAGTAGGGAAGCTGTTACCAGTGAGACGGAAGAAAAAATTGCAGAATTAAAGAAGTTAATTGATAAAAATTATTTACATGACGTAGATGAAGAAGAACTTCAGGAAGGAATATATAAAGGATATATTTCAGGATTGGATGATCCATACTCTGTGTATTATGATGAAGAAGAGACCAAATCTTTCTACGAAACAACGGAGGGAGAATATGACGGTATCGGTGCAGTACTGAGCCAGAATATGGATACTGGGATTATTACACTTGTTCAGATATATGATGATTCTCCGGCGATGAAGGCAGGACTTCAGGATGAGGATATTCTTTATAAGGTAGATAAAGAAGAAGTGACAGGAGAGGATCTGACGGAAGTAGTATCTCACATCAAAGGCGAGAAAGGAACTACCGTAGATATAACTGTGCTTCGGGGAGAAGAAAATGAGGAAGTAACGGTGACGGTAACTCGTGATACTATTCAGGCGCAGACAGTAGAATACCGTATGTTGGAAGACAATCTTGGATATATTGCAGTTTCAGAATTTGACAGTGTTACTTATGATCAATATCAACAGGCATTAGAAGATCTTCAGAATCAGGGAATGCAGGGACTGATTGTGGATTTGAGAAATAATCCAGGAGGTAATCTGAGTACCGTCTGCGATATGCTGGATCTGATGCTTCCGGAAGGATTGATTGTCTATACGGAAGATAAAGATGGAAATCGGCAGGAAATGACGTCTGATGATGAGCATCAATTTAATCTTCCGATGACTGTATTGATGAATGGAAATAGTGCCAGTGCATCTGAAATCTATGCTGGAGCTATCCAGGATTATGGGCTTGGAAAAATTGTTGGAACACAGTCTTATGGAAAGGGCGTTGTGCAGCAGATCTTTGATTTGAAAGATGGAACTTGCGTGAAACTGACGATTGCAGAGTATTTTACACCGAATGGAAGAAATATTAACGGTGAGGGTATTACCCCGGATGTGGAAGTAGAGTATGAAAAGGACGAAAATAACCCGGATGCAGATAATCAGCTTGAAAAAGCAATGGAAATCTTAAAGAGTGAATTGTAATAATTATACAAAGAGAAAGATACACGTTAAAAGGGAATGACCAAATTGGCATTCCCTTTTGGCATTCCATGTGATAAAATAAATTACAGTATGGAATGCTATATGGATATACTATTAATATGCTACTACCCAGTAGTGTAGACGACAGAAAGGACAATATATATGACGATTTTAATTCAGAATGGCCATGTAATTGACCCACTTACCAGAAAAGATGGATGTTATGATGTGCTGATTGAGAATGACCGAATCCAGAAAGTGGCAGAAAAGATTGAGAAAGAGGCAGATCGGGTCATTGATGCCAAAGGATGTTATGTAATGCCAGGATTTATTGATCTCCATGTGCATTTTAGAGATCCGGGGTTGGAATATAAAGAGACCCTTGAGACAGGTGGTAAGGCAGCCGTGAGGGGCGGTGTTACCACGGTGTGTGCTATGCCTAATACAAAACCGGTTATTGATAACGGGGACAAGGTTGCTGCAGTGCATGAAAGAGCAAAGAATGAATCTCTGTCCCATGTGATTCAGATTGGTGCGGTTACGCGGGAACAGAAAGGGCAGGAACTGGCAGATATAGAAGGAATGGCAAAGGCTGGATGCCATGCAATCAGTGAAGATGGCAAATCTGTGATGAATGCTTCTCTTTATAGAAAGGGAATGAAAATTGCAAAAGAAAATGGAATTGCAGTATTTGCTCACTGTGAAGACATTACCATGGTAGAAGGCGGCGTTATGAATGCAGATGAGAATGCCGAGCGTCTTGGACTAAGGGGAATTACTAATTCTGTAGAAGATGTGATTGTAGCGAGAGATATTTTGTTGGCAAAAGAAACGGGAGTAAGACTTCATCTATGTCACTGCTCGACAGCAGACAGTGTAAAAATGGTCAAATTAGCCAAAGAAGAGGGCCTTCCGGTAACTGGTGAGGTGTGTCCGCATCATTTTATCTTAAGTTCAGAAGATATCAAAGAAGATGATGGCAATTATAAGATGAATCCGCCACTTCGAAGTAAGGCGGATGTAGAAGCCCTAAGACAGGGACTGAAGGATGGCATTATGGATGTTATTTCCACAGATCATGCACCACATGCAGCAGAGGAAAAGAATAAGTCTATTGCAAAAGCTGCATTTGGAATCGTTGGGCTAGAGACATCTGCGGCACTTACTTATACTTCATTGGTAAAAACAGGACTCTTGAGTGTGATGGATATGGCCGAAAAGATGAGCTATAATCCTGCAAAGATCTTAGGATTGGATGAAAAAGGCTCTGTATCTGAAGGAAAGATTGCAGATGTTGTGATCTTTGACCCGGATAAGACATATAAGATTGATAAGAATACATTTGCATCAAAGGGTAAAAATACACCATTTGACGGATATGAAGTGACTGGTGAGGTTGCATATACACTTGTAGATGGCAAAGTAGTATATGAAAGATAGTCGGATTGAAATAAGATGATGATTGTATAATGAAGAAACTAGGAGGAATGAACAAGTGATTAACAAATTAGTAGCAAATATCAAAAGAACAGGAGCACCTATAGTAGTTGGGTTAGACCCGATGTTAAATTATGTACCGGAGCATGTGCAGAAAAAAGCATTTACAGAGTATGGTGAGACATTAGAAGGTGCTGCGGAAGCAATCTGGCAGTTTAACAAAGAAATCGTTGACAAAACTTATGATTTGATTCCGGCAGTGAAACCACAGATTGCAATGTATGAGCAATTTGGAATTCCAGGACTTCAGGCATTCAAGAAGACTGTAGATTATTGTAAAGAAAAAGGGTTGGTCGTAATTGGAGATATTAAACGAGGAGATATCGGTTCAACATCTGCTGCTTATGCAGTAGGACATCTTGGAAGAGTACAGGTGGGAAGCAACTCCTATGTTCCTTTCGATGAAGACTTCGCAACCGTAAATCCATATCTGGGATCTGACGGTGTGAATCCATTCTTAGACATATGTAAAGAAGAAAAGAAAGGTATCTTTGTTCTGGTCAAGACATCCAATCCATCTAGTGGAGAATTTCAAGATCAGTTAATTGACGGTCGTCCACTCTATGAGTTGGTAGGCGAGAAAGTGGCAGCCTGGGGAGCAGAAGCAATGGGAGAAGAATATAGTTACGTAGGAGCCGTAGTAGGAGCTACTTACCCAGAGATGGGAAAAATCCTTCGCAAAATTATGCCGAAAGCATATATTCTGGTTCCGGGCTATGGCGCACAAGGCGGAAAAGGCAAAGATCTCGTACATTTCTTCAACGAGGATGGCTTGGGAGCAATCGTAAATTCATCCAGAGGAATCATCGCTGCATATAAGCAAGAAAAATACGCCAAATACGGTGCAGAAGCATTCGGAGATGCATCCAGAGCGGCTGTAGAAGATATGATTGCAGATATCAAAAATGCTATGTAAGGGACGTAGTATTTTTTAAAAGGTCTACGTCCCTAACTAACAAATGGGGTGTACCCAAATGAAAAATGGGGTGTACCCGAAAGGAGAAAACATGGATATGAAGAAAGAAAATGCTGTGGTTGTATCTCAGGAGATGCTGGCGGATGGAATCTTCAGTATGTGGATTCAAACGGATGCGGCCCAGACTGCGAAGCCTGGTCAGTTTATATCGATGTATACGAGGGATGGGAGTAAGCTTCTTCCGCGACCGATCAGTATTTGTGAGATAAATAAGGCTGATGGACAACTTCGTGTGGTCTATCGTGTGACAGGGGAGAATACAGGAACAAAGCAGTTTTCTGAGTTGAAAGAAGGAGACGAGATTCCGGTGATTGGTCCTCTTGGAAATGGTTTTCCACTGGAAAAAGCGGAGGGAAAGAAAGCATTTCTGATGGGTGGAGGGATTGGCGTCCCACCAATCTTGGAACTGTCCAAGCAGTTATCCTGTGAGTGCAAGCAGATTGTGGTTGGTTATCGTGATGCGCATACGTTTTTGAAAGAAGAATTTGAACAGAACGGAAGTCTATATATATCTACCGAAGATGGAAGTGTTGGAACAAAGGGGAATGTTATGGATGCAATTCGTGAAAATGCATTGGAGGCAGAGATTATCTATGCTTGCGGACCAACACCGATGTTGCGCGCGATTAAGCAGTATGCGGAAGAAAATAAAATTGTATGCTATATTTCAATGGAAGAGAGAATGGCATGTGGAATCGGAGCATGTCTTGCATGTGTATGCCAGTCTAAGGAAAAGGATCATCACAGCAATGTGCATAATAAGAGAATCTGTAAAGATGGTCCGGTATTTCTGTCTACGGAGGTGGAAATCTAATGGATATGAAAGTAAATATTGCAGGTGTAGAGTGGAAGAATCCTGTGACAGTTGCTTCTGGAACTTTTGGCTCAGGTGCTGAGTTTTCTGAGTTTGTAGACTTGAATCAATTGGGAGCGGTAACGACCAAGGGGGTTGCCAATGTTCCATGGCCTGGTAATCCAACGCCAAGAGTGGCGGAAGTTTATGGCGGTATGATGAATGCAATTGGACTTCAGAATCCGGGAATGGATTTGTTCTGCGAACGAGATATCCCATTTTTAAGACAATATGATACAAAGATTATTGTAAATGTCTGTGGAAAATCTACAGAAGATTATTGTGAAGTGGTAGAGAGACTTGCGGATGAAGAGGTAGATATGCTGGAAATCAATATCTCTTGCCCGAATGTCAAGGAAGGTGGAATAGCATTTGGTCAGAATCCGAAAGCAGCAGAGGATATTACAAAAGCAGTGAAAAAATATGCAAAGCAGCCTGTTATCATGAAATTAAGTCCGAATGTAACGGATATTGCAGAGATGGCAAAAGCGGTAGAGGCAGGAGGAGCGGATGCCGTTTCATTGATTAATACTCTGACAGGAATGAAGATTGATATCCACAGAAAGACATTTGCCATTGCAAATAAAACTGGTGGAGTATCTGGGCCGATCGTGCATCCAATAGCAGTGCGTATGGTATATCAGGTGGCAAATGCAGTAAAAGTTCCGATTATAGGCATGGGTGGAATTTCATGCGCAGAAGATGCGATTGAAATGATCCTTGCCGGAGCAAGCGCGGTGTCTGTCGGAACTGCGAATTTTCATAATCCAGCAGTTACAATGGAGATTGTGGCTGGAATAGAAGATTATATGAAAAAAAATGGTTTTGAATCGGTTGAAGAGATGGTTGGAATTGTCAAATAAATATATAATATCCATATAAGGAAGGACTTATATGGATATTTTTTGTCTCCAGTTATTGGATTGAAAATGTGTGTCGGGTATGGTAAAATTGAAAAGAAATTTGTTGATATGGAGGTCTTAAGAATAATGGAAAGCTATAAGCAGGAATTTATCGAATTTATGGTAGAAAGCGATGTGCTCAAATTTGGAGAATTTACATTAAAGAGTGGAAGAAAATCCCCGTTTTTTATGAATGCGGGTGCTTATGTGACTGGTACACAGCTAAAAAAACTCGGTGAGTATTATGCCAAGGCAATCCATGATGCCTATGGAATGGATTTTGATGTGCTTTTTGGACCTGCATATAAAGGAATTCCGCTGGCAGTTGTAACAGCAATGGCATTCAGCGAGTTATATGGTAAAGAAGTACGTTACTGCTCAGATCGTAAGGAAGAAAAGGATCATGGAGCTGATAAAGGAAGTTTCCTTGGAAGTAAATTAAAAGATGGTGATCGTGTCATCATGATTGAGGATGTGACAACATCTGGAAAGTCTATGGAAGAGACGGTGCCAAAGGTTCGAGGCGCAGCGAATGTGGAGATTAAAGGATTGATGGTGTCTCTGAATCGTATGGAAGTTGGTAAGGGCGGAGAAAAATGTGCTCTGGATGAGATAAAAGATCTGTATGGATTTGAGACTGGTGCAATCGTAACAATGGAAGAAGTTGTGGATTATCTTTATAATAGAGAATGTCAGGGAAAAGTTATCATTGATGATACATTAAAAGCTGCAATTGACGCATATTATGAACAATATGGTGTGAAATAAGACCAGGAGGGAATCAGATGAACGAAAAGGTATATAAAGCAATGAATTTTGCAGGTGTAGCGAATATAGTTGTTGGTGTGATTGTAGCAATTATTGGGGTGACGGCAGGAATTATATCGATTGTAAGTGGAGCACGCTTACTGAAGGAGAAAAAAGGACTTACCTTTTAATTGGGTCCAGACTGAAAGGGTGCTATATTTTTGGAATTAAAGAGTAGAAAAAGAATCCGTATTCTCGGAAAGATATTATTTGTATTATATATTATGTTTATTATATACTTTCTGATATTTTCTGATTGGTACGGACGGACAGGAGAGATGCAGGAATATCATTATAATCTTGTGCTCTTTAAAGAAATCAATCGATTCTGGGAATACCGGAATCAGGTTGGTCTGTTCGCTATGTTTACTAATTTGTTTGGCAATGTAATTATCTTTATGCCTTTTGGATTCTTTATGCCCATGGCAAGCAAATACAGAAGCTTTCTGGCTACTGTATTCTACAGTTTTGGACTTAGTCTTTGTGTTGAAACATTTCAGCTGGTTACGAAAGTTGGAAGTTTTGATGTAGATGACCTCTTATTGAATACAATCGGAGGTCTTCTGGGATATGTTATATTTGTAATCTGTGCGGCAATAAGGAGAAGACATGTTTATAAGAAAAAAGGTAGTAACAGAAGAAGATAGGGCAAAAGCTGTTGCGAAAGCCAGAGAAAAACAGAGAAAAAAGATGATAAAGACCAAGTACGGACAGACACCACTTCGACATGCAAGAAAGGGTGTCTATTCGTGTTGCTATGCGGCAGTAGTGGCAATGCTGCTGTTGCTGATGATAAGCATTTCTTTTATTGGCAAAGGTGAGGTTGGTATTTTGATCGGATTTGTAGGATTGGGAACGATTGCATTATCCTTTATGGGGCTTGTATTAGGATTTCGCGGCCTAAAAGAAAGAGACAAAAATTACATAACGTGCAAGGTAGGGATCGGTGTAAATGCTGCGATACTTCTTGGACTGATTGGAATATTTATCAGGGGGCTTATATAGATGATAGAAGAAAGATATGAACTGGCAATTGGGCGGATCAAAGAGATGCGAGACGAAAAGGTTGTACAGCCACCTTTTCGAGAATTTTTTCAAAAGATGGCAGAATTTGTCATTATGCTGGATGAATTGAAGACGCAGATAGAATCAGGAGCATATGCTCAGTTCAAACTTAAAGAATTGGAAGAGTGGAATGAAAGGTTATATCAGGATATTCTTCCTCAACAATATAACACGAGCTATGCGAATCCATCCTATGCGGTGGAAATGCTTGGAGAAGGTTATGGACAGATTCTGAGTTTTTTGTATACAGAACTCAGAGCTGCTATAGTATATGTCTTTGAACAAAAGAAAGAGTATCTGGATATTTTATTTGAATTATTGATTGAAATTTATAATCAGTTTGAAGAAGAGCCGAATCTAAAAAATGTCAAAGAGACAATTTACTGGTATGCCAGTGATTATTGTGATGTATTTGCAGCAGATCGAATCTGCGAACAACTTGATCCTGCAGAATCGTTTGCGGTGGATATTATTATGAACAGTGATTTGAACAATGTGAATTACTTGTATCAATTTGGAGAATATATCAGCCACAATGAACTGCAGACTGCAAGACATCTTATGGAATTGGATGAAACGGTGATTCAAAAGATGGCAGATGTATACACAGAAGGTTACCGGATTGGGTTCATTAATACAGGCAAGGACCTTTCTAAAAAATCAATTGTCAATATTCGTTATGTTCTTGGATTCGAGAAGGTAGTGAAAAAAGCAATTGAAAATTTTGAAAAAATGGGATTAAAGCCTGTCATATATCGTTCTGGTGTGAGTGTCCTGACGAAACGTCAGCATCTGAAAATAGGATATTATGGCGCGATTGCTAATAAGCAGTATGAATATGATCATCGCAATGATCAGGCATTATTTTTGGATAAAAAGTTTATGGAACGCAAATTAGAAGTCATTCAGACTACGTATGAGCATCATAAAGAGCAGGCGGCACAATTTGCAGGTCCAGCCTGTATAGATATGTTTGGCGAGGAGCCTTTTTCACCAGGACAGAAAGAGGAGGTCATCCGACTTACGGACAGACAAGAAGAACTTGCACTTCAGTTTGACAGCCGACAGAGTCAGATTACGAATCAGTATATTCGCGGTGACGAGAGGAGTTTTACGATTATTGCCTATCCAGTGCCTGACATAGGAGAACAATATGACGAGATATTTGATGAGATTATCCGTATCAATACATTGGATGCCAAGACTTATGAGAAAGTGCAGCAGACGTTGATCGATGCACTGGATCAGGGAGAATATGTTCATATTCTGGGGGCTGATGGAAACAAGACAGATCTTAAGATTCAACTTCATTCGCTTCATGACCCGGATAAAGAGACTATATTTGAGAATTGTGTGGCAGATGTGAATATTCCGGTGGGAGAAGTCTTCACATCTCCTGTTTTGGAAGGAACCAATGGTGTGTTGCATGTGAGCAAGGTATATCTTAATGAATTACAGTATCAGGATCTAGAGATTACATTTGCCAATGGAATGATCGCAGACTATAATTGTAGAAATTTTGAAAGAGAACTAGAGAATAAAGAATATATTCGTGATAATATCCTTTATAAACATCCGACACTCCCGCTGGGGGAATTTGCAATTGGAACCAATACAACAGCCTATGTAGCAGCCAAAAAATATGGTATCGAGGAAAAAATGCCGATTCTGATTGCAGAAAAGATGGGACCTCATTTTGCAGTTGGAGATACTTGTTATAGCTGGAGTGAGGATATTAAGGTATATAATCCAAATGGGAAAGAGATTGTAGCAAAAGATAATTCGATATCTGCTTTAAGAAAAGAAGATGTTTCCAAGGCATATTTCCATTGCCATACAGACATTACGATTCCATATGAAGAATTGAAAAGTATTACAGTAGTGACAAAAAATGGAGAAGAGATTCTTCTGCTGGAAAATGGAAGATTTGTGTTGGAAGGAACAGAGATTCTGAATGAACCATTGAAAAATCTGGATAAATACGGTATAGTGAACGCATAGCAATGAACACCGACAGAATAGGATTCTTGAGGTGCTTATATAGCAAACTATGGAAAGAAAGGATGAAAAATATGCCGAAAGTAGGTATTATTATGGGCAGCGATTCTGACTTGAAGGTTATGAGTAAGGCAGCCGCAATGTTGGAAGAGCTGGGAATCGATTATGAGATGACTATTATCTCTGCTCATCGTGAGCCGGATGAACTGATTGAGTGGACGCGAGGAGCTGAAGGACGTGGAGTGAAAGTTATAATAGCAGGAGCCGGAATGGCTGCGGCACTTCCAGGTATGTGTGCGGCTTTATTTGCATTACCGGTAATCGGAGTTCCGCTTTCCGGAAAGAATCTGGATGGAATGGATGCAGTATTTTCTATCATGCAGATGCCGCCGGGAGTTCCGGTTGCAACTGTAGCAATCGATGGAGCCAAGAATGCAGCGATTCTTGCTGCAAAGATTCTTGCGGCTTCTGATGAAGCACTTCTGGACAAGTTAAAAGCCTATACAAGACAGATGAAAGAGGCAGTGCAGGGCAAGGCTGCAAAGCTGGATGAGATTGGATATGAGGCATATCTTGCTCAAAAATAAAAGATACGAATAAAAAGTAGAAAAATAAAGCATATAATAAGGAGATACGTTATGGATTACAAGAACGCAGGCGTTGATATTGAAGCTGGCTACAGATCAGTAGAACTTATGAAAAAACATGTAAAAGAGACAATGAGACCAGAGGTTTTAGGTGGTCTTGGCGGATTTGCCGGTGCTTTTGATTTGAGTGGTATTAAGAATATGGAAGAACCTGTCCTGTTGTCAGGAACAGATGGTTGCGGAACAAAGGTAAAACTCGCATTTGTAATGGACAAGCATGATACCATTGGAATCGATGCTGTTGCAATGTGTGTAAATGATATTGCCTGCTCAGGAGGTGAACCATTATTCTTCTTAGATTATATTGCATGTGGAAAGAATTATCCTGAAAAAATTGCAACAATTGTAAGTGGAGTTGCAGAAGGATGTAAACAGTCAGAATGTGCTCTGGTCGGTGGAGAAACGGCAGAACATCCGGGACTTATGCCGGAAGATGAATATGATCTTGCAGGATTTGCTGTAGGTGTTGCGGATAAAAAGGATATCATCAGCGGTGAGAATATTAAACCTGGAGATGTGCTGGTTGGTATGGCTTCCAGCGGTGTTCATAGTAATGGCTTCTCTCTTGTCCGTAAAGTGTTTGAGATGACGAAAGAGTCCCTGGATACATATTATGATGAACTGGGCAAGACATTAGGAGAAGCTTTGATCGCTCCTACAAAGATCTATGTAAAAGCGTTAAAGAGCATTAAGAACAGCGGTGTAAAAGTAAAAGGATGCAGCCATATTACTGGCGGCGGCTTTTATGAAAATATTCCGAGAATGTTACCGGACAGCGTGAGAGCAGTTGTAGAAAAGAATAGTTATGAGGTTCCTGCAATCTTCAAACTTCTGGCGAAAGAAGGAGATATTGCAGAGGAAATGATGTATAACACATTCAATATGGGACTTGGAATGGTCATCGCATTAGATCCTGCAGACGTGGAGAAAGCGATGGAAGCAATCAAAGCAGCCGGAGAGACACCATACGTTGTTGGTCATATTGAAGCCGGAGAAAAGGGAGTTACATTATGCTAAATGTAGTTGTGCTGGTATCTGGCGGCGGAACGAATCTGCAGGCAATTATTGATGCAGTAGAATCTGGTGCCATTACAAATACAAAGATTGTCGGAGTTATCAGTAATAATCAAAATGCCTATGCATTGGAGAGAGCAAAGAAGCATGGGATTGCAGGTCAGTGTATCTCACCGAAGCAGTTTTCTTCGCGGGCAGAATTTAATGAGAAATTTATCAAAGCTGTTGATGAGATGCAGCCGGATCTGATCGTATTGGCGGGATTTCTGGTTGTGATTCCTCCTGCAATGATTGAAAAATACAGAAACCGGATCATTAATATCCATCCGTCTTTGATTCCGTCTTTCTGCGGAACTGGGTTCTATGGACTGAAAGTACATGAAGCGGCTCTTGCCCGTGGCGTAAAAGTGGTTGGTGCGACGGTACATTTTGTAGATGAAGGAACGGATACTGGGCCGATTATTCTGCAAAAGGCTGTGGAAGTAGAACAGGGAGATACTCCGGAAGTACTCCAGAGACGAGTAATGGAACAGGCAGAATGGAAGATACTTCCAAAAGCAATTGACCTGATTGCAAATGACAAAGTCAGTGTGATAGATGGCAGAACAGTGATTAGGAGGGATTAAGGATGAAAGTATTAATCGTAGGAAGCGGCGGAAGAGAGCATGCAATCGCATACTGTGTGGCAAAGAGTACAAAGGCAGATAAGATCTACTGTACACCTGGAAATGCCGGAATTGCAGAATATGCAGAGTGTGCACCGATCGGTGCGATGGAATTTGACAAGATCGTTGCATTTGCAAAGGAAAAAGAAGTCGATCTGGTAATTGTCGGCATGGATGATCCATTGGTAGGCGGACTGGTGGATGAACTGGAAGCGGTAGGCATCCGTGCATTTGGACCAAGAAAGAATGCAGCGATTCTGGAAGGCTCAAAGGCATTTTCCAAGGATCTGATGAAAAAGTACAATATTCCAACTGCAGCATATGAGAATTTTACTGATCCGGATAAGGCACTTGCTTACCTTGAAACTGCAAAATTCCCGATTGTACTGAAAGCAGATGGATTGGCCCTTGGTAAAGGCGTGCTGATCTGTAACGATCTGGAAGGGGCAAAAGATGGCGTTAAGACCATTATGCTGGATAAAAAATTCGGCACAGCCGGTAATGAGATGGTTATTGAGGAATTTATGACCGGACGGGAAGTATCTGTCCTGTCTTTTGTTGACGGCAATACTATTAAGACTATGACTTCCGCACAGGATCATAAACGTGCCGGAGATGGTGACACAGGATTAAATACTGGTGGTATGGGAACATTCTCTCCAAGTCCATTCTATACAAAAGAAGTAGAAGATTTCTGTAATAAATATATCTATCAGGCAACGGTAGATGCGATGAAAGCAGAAGGAAGACCTTTCAAGGGAGTAATCTTCTTTGGACTGATGCTGACAGAAGATGGACCAAAGGTATTGGAATATAATGCAAGATTTGGAGATCCGGAAGCGCAGGTTGTTCTTCCGAGAATGAAGAATGATATCATTGATGTTGTAGAAGCTTGTATAGACGGAACTCTTGATCAGATTGATCTGCAGTTTGAAGACAATGCTGCAGTCTGCGTAGTACTTGCAAGTGAAGGGTATCCGGTAAAATACGATAAAGGCCTTCCAATCAGCGGTTTGGATGAATTCAAGAAGCATGAAGGTTATTACTGTTTCCATGCGGGAACCAAATTCGATGGAGATCAGATCGTAACGAATGGCGGACGTGTGCTTGGAGTAACTGCGAAAGGAAAAGATCTGAAAGAGGCAAGGGCCAATGCATATGCAGCGACAGAATGGGTACAGTTCGATAATAAATACATGAGACATGACATTGGCAAAGCAATCGATGAGGCATAGGTAGTAATTATTATTTATTATTATAATGGACGATAGTGCAAGGGGCTGTCATTAACCGACAGCCCCTTTTTACAAAGAATCTAACGATAATTGTAAATTATTTTGCTTTGAAGATATATAATCTGGAATCAAAATCTCCGCCTGGTTCCAGATCTCCATATGCTTCCCCCGCAGACACATCGGTAGTAATCAAACCAAGATTCATCAACTCATCACCATAATACATTTTTCCGGTTATTGTATTTTCATAACATAGATCTGGGTCCAATCCCTTAAGCTGGATGCGTGTGTAAGAATCATTTACAGTATTCAGTACTTTGTACCAGCCGACGATGGCCTCTGTCTTATCGCCACTTACAACCATCCACATAGTTATATTACTTTCAAATGGACTGCTTAAGCGGTAAAATGTACCAAACTGAATGAGTTGGCGGTATTTTTTCATGAATATAATCTGTTCTTTAACCTCGCTTTGTTCTTCTTTCGTCAGTTTGTTTAAGTCTAATTCATATCCAAAAGTTCCAAAGTAGGCAACGTTTGCACGTGTGTGAAGAGGTGTTGTGCGTGCAAGTTGATGGTTCGGTGTTACAGATACATGACTTCCCATGCTGCTGATCGGATAACAGTAGGAAGTCCCATATTGAATCTTCAGACGTTCAATTGCATCAGTATCATCGCTAGTCCAACACTGTGGCGCATAATATAACATTCCAGGATCAAAACGAGCACCTCCACTTGCACAGGATTCAAAAAGCACCTCCGGGAATTGTGAAGTAAGTCTCTCATATAAGTCATAAACACCCAGAATATAGCGGTGGAATACTTCGCCCTGTCTATCGGCGGGAAGTATTGCTGAATAACATTCCGTAATGCTGCGGTTCATATCCCACTTTATGTAAGAAATATGGGATTCGTCCAAAATCTTAGCCATCATCTGATAGATATGATCTACGACTTCTTTACGGGAGAAGTCCAAAACAAACTGATAACGACCGTGAGATGCATTTCTCTGTGGCGTCTGGAGCATCCAGTCTGGATGTGCCCGGTAAAGGTCAGAATCCTTGTTAATCATTTCAGGCTCAAACCAAAGGCCGAATTTCATGCCCAATTCTTCGATTTTTTGAGAAAGTCCCGCAATTCCATGTGGGAGGAGATCTGGATTTGGAATCCAGTCACCAAGTCCGGCATGTTCGTTTCTGCGGCCGCCAAACCAGCCGTCATCCAAGACGAAGAGTTCCACACCGCTTTCTTTGGCTTTGTGGGCAATCTCGAGAATCTTATCTTCGTTAAAATCAAAATATGTTGCTTCCCAATTGTTAATTAGAATCGGACGGGCTTTATCTCGCCAGACTCCACGTGCCAGTCGCTTTTGATATAATTTCTGGAAAGTCTGACTCATATGATTCAGTCCCTTGTCTGAGTAGACCATTACGGCTTCTGGGGTCTGGAAACTTTCACCAGATTCTAATTTCCAGTCAAAAGTGTCGGGATGGATTCCAAGCAAAACTCTGGATGAAGCGTGAGTATCTACTTCCACTTGAGCGAGAAAATTGCCGCTGTATATTAGACTGAATCCAATTGCTTCGCCTTGGAATTCATCGGCAGTTGGACGCTTCAGTATGATAAATGGATTATGTTCATGGGAAGAATGACCTCGAAGGCTTCCGACAGATTGAATGCCCTGTTCTAGTTTCCTTGTTTTCAGATGACGTTCTCTGGCCCATGCACCTGAAAAGTGAAGAAAATCATAATTATAATCTGGCAAATCCATGCAAAGACTCATAGCTTTGGTCAGATGTATGCTTTCAGAACCATGATTTGTAAATCTCGCGCTGCGTGCGATGATACCACCTTTGCAGAATATTGTATATAATAATTCCAGTTCCATTCCTGTGACAATATCTTTTAACTGAAGTGTGAGTGTCATTGCCTCGGAATCATCTTCTGTATAAGTTGCCGGAAGTCCAGTAAGCTTTGGTTTGCCGGAAGTAATCATATGACCAGAATATTGGAAGTCTGAGATGCGGCTTCCGTTAGCCTGAAGAATCTCAACAGCAGATTCTCGATAGTCGGTGGTTCCGTATACACCATATTCTTGCTTGATATGTTCTAATGAAATTGTTTTGTCATTTTCTATCAGATAAGATGCCATCGGTCTTGGAGCAGATTCTACAAGATAAGAAAAATCCTCTTTGTGATGGATGTGTTTTCCAAAATATAATTGTGCCATATGGCCGGTAGGCAATATGCTCATGATATAACTGATGGTGTCATTATACAGATGAAAAGTTTTTGAATGCTCTTGAAAGATGATATTCATGTTAGTACCTCCTAATAATACGATGCTATAAGATGATTATAGAAAAAAAGTGATGGAAAAAGTAGAAAGATATGTTAGACAAAACAGTCAAAATGTTAAAAAGCCGGTCATGCGGTCTGCCGGCTTTCTTTGCGATATCTGGAAGGTGTTTGTCCCATATGTGTCTTGAACGTTTTAGAAAAAACGAGGGCATCTGTGTAACCACAAGAAAAGGCCACACTCTCAATAGATAGATCTGTCAGTCTCAGAAGTTCTGCTGCATGTGTGATTCGGTAATTGGCAAGATATTCCTGTGGTGATACACCAAGATATTTACGAAAAAGTGTATAGAGATAACTACGGTTAATACAGACATAATTAGCAATATCTGTTACATGAATTGGAAGAGAATAGTTATCTTGAATAAATTCTACTGCACGCCTTACATATAGATTTCCTTCCTCTAATTGTGTAGGAATGACAGTGGAAATGTCTCTTGACAGGATGGAAAAAAAAGAATAGATTAAGCTCTCTGATAAAAACTGATTCATGACAGCGGAAGTATTGTTGTTCAGCATGTGGAGGACTGTCTGTTTTAATTCATCTGCATAGCTGCATTGGAAAGTTGGATGCTGACGGGTAAGACCGATGTCTTGCAGATACTGGCTGGCACTATTTCCGTCAAAACCGACCCAGATATAAGTCCATGGATCGGAGGTATCGGCTTGATAAAATGTCTGTATCTGTGGAAAAATCAAGAATCCCTGGCCGGCAGACAGATGATATCTTTTTTCTCCAATATGGTATTGACCTTTTCCTTTTAGAATATAATGTAATAGATAGTTCGGACGTACCGCCGGACCAAAACTATGCCCTGACGCACATTCGTCGTATCCACAATAACACAAATATAAATCTGAGAACTTTCTGTCAGATGTCTGATGAATATATGATGCTTCCATGTTGCTCCTTTGTATATGCATGAGAATAGTCATTTTGAGAAATCAATAATTTCCCAATTTTTCAAGATATTTGTCAATTTTTTTCAGGCGTTTTTCAAATCCTTTTACCTTATGGCTGATAGTTTCAAGTAACGCTTCAGCTACAAATTGTGGACCGACCATTGAATTAAAGAAAGCGTTACTGTCTACTGGAACGGTAAGAAGAACTGTTGCATACTGAGCCAGCAAAGAACTGGGCTTATCAGTGATTACGATAATGCTGGCACCTACTTCTTTCGCCATCTCAGCGGTAATCTTATCTACCGATGAATATCTGGGAAAAGAGAAGACAATCAGGCAATCGTCTTTGCTGATATTACACATATGATCGATGGGGCTGATTGGAGACGCATTGGTCATCTCTACATTCGGTATCATATGTTTTAAATACAGTAAGAAAAAGTCACCCAGACAAGAATTGCCACGGGATGCAGCAATGTATTTGTGCTTACTGGAGATGATGATATCTGCAGCTTCTTCAAATACATTACTGGAATTATTGACAAATACAGATTCCAGATTTTTTGCAGCATTTTTTAAATGCCGATTAAGATAATCAGAATTATTTTCTAATTTCGCTCTTTTGGCAACACGCTGTGCTGGTACAGTAATACTGCTGGAAATGCTAAATACTTTGTCTTGATAATCTTTTCTCAAGGCTTTTTGGAAATCCATGAATCCGGTGAATCCGAGAGACCTGCTGAATCGAATAACGGAGGATTCACTTACTCCTAATTTCAAAGCAATCTCGGTGGAAGTCATGAAACATGCATCAGATGAATTATCCAATACATATTTTGCAATCATTTTCTGTGTTTTGGTTAAATTGGCGTTGTGGATGATTTCTCTTAATTCTTTCATATATTTTCCTCCGGAAATCGCAGATATAAGGAAT
The DNA here is from genome assembly GCF_050313695.1 of Bariatricus sp. SGI.161. Classification (NCBI taxonomy): domain Bacteria; kingdom Bacillati; phylum Bacillota; class Clostridia; order Lachnospirales; family Lachnospiraceae; genus Bariatricus; species Bariatricus sp. SGI.161. Next base: position 6,643 of record NZ_JBNPLX010000022.1, on the reverse strand, counting down.
ATTTTCCATATTATATCATAATGTATAGTTAAATTTAATCATGAAACGCAAAATAATGCAAGTAAATTGTAGATACAATAGCTATTTTATCAACACAATTAAAAGTTTTGTGAAAAAAATAACTTTTGTTGAATAATATAGATGCATGTGTTAGTATAATTTTAGAGACAAATGAATAATATTCTTCACAAAAAATTGGGAGTGAAAAATATTGTTCAAAAAATGTCAATGTCGGAACGAGCGACAGGCTATTAACTTAGTGTAAAAGTAGGAGGTAGATTGAAATGAAAGTAGGATGCGTAAAAGAAATTAAGAACAATGAATTTCGCGTAGGTATGACACCAGATAATGCAAAAAGTTATGTAAATGCAGGTCATGAAGTTTATATTGAGAAAGGTGCTGGAATTGGTTCTGGATTTTCAGATGAAGAATATGCAGCAGCTGGAGCAAAGTTATTAGATACAGCAAAAGAGGTATGGGATATTTCTGAGATGATGGTTAAGGTTAAAGAGCCATTGCCAGAAGAGTATCCATTATTCCATGAAGGGCTTATCCTTTATACGTATCTTCATCTTGCAGCTGACAAACCGCAGACAGATGCGCTTTTGAATGGCAAGGTAAAAGGTGTTGCTTATGAGACATTATTTGACCCAAGAAATGGAGGCCTTCCACTTCTTGCACCAATGAGCCAGATTGCCGGACGTCTCAGTATCCAGGAAGGTGCTAAATATCTTGAAAAGAGATTTGGTGGAGAAGGTGTTCTTCTTGCAGGTGTTCCAGGAACTCCAAAGGCTAACATCGTAATCCTTGGTGGTGGTAATGTAGGAACAAACGCTTGCAAGATTGCAGTTGGAATGGGCGCTAATGTAACAATCATGGATATTAGCCTTCCAAGATTAGCTTATCTGGATGACCTTTTCGGAGCACGTGTTCAGACATTAGTTTCTACAGATGCTAATATTGAAAAAGCAGTAAAAGAGGCTGATCTTGTTATCGGTTGCGTATTGATTCCAGGAAAATCTGCACCGAAGATCTTTAAGAAGAAATATCTGAAAGAGATGAAACCAGGTGCTGTATTCGTAGACGTTGCAGTTGACCAGGGTGGATGTGGCGAGACAACAAAGGTTACATATCATGATGACCCAATCTTCGTAGAAGATGGCGTTGTTCACTACTGTGTAGGAAATATGCCAGGAGCAGTTCCAAGAACATCAACAATTGCTCTTACAAATGCTACATTAAGCTATGGTCTGCAGATTGCAAACAAAGGCTTAGAGCAGGCTTGTAAAGATAACGAAGTTATCTACTCTGCAATCAATACATATGATGGAAAACTGACCTGCAAGAACGTTGCAGACAGCTTCGATTGCTATGAATATGTAGATATCAAGACACTTTGCTAATTAATATTAAAATTTCCAAACTTAATTCCTTCAAAGTTGCAAAGGGGGCTTACAATTTAGGTTGTAAGCTCCCTTTACTTATGTTATATTATATATATAACAAAAGACACAAGGTTTAGAAAAAGGTGATACTATGCTGATAGAGATTGACTTTAATAGTGATGAAGCGATATACGTTCAGCTGCAAAATCAGATTATTTTGGGAATTGCGACAGATATGATACAAGAGGGAGACAGTCTTCCTTCGGTCAGACAGCTGGCTGAGACTGTAGGCATTAATATGCACACGGTGAATAAAGCATATGCAATTCTGAAGCAAGAAGGATTTATTCAGCTTGACAGGAGAAAAGGCGCAGTAATTGCGATTGATGTTGATAAAGCAAGAGCGCTTCTCGAAATGAAGGAACGAATGCGGATTTTATTGGCAAAAGGAAGATGCAAGAACATTTCGAGGGAAGAAGTGCATGCATTGGTAGATGAGATATTTGACGAATATGGAAAGGGAAAGACAGAATGAATTATACAGAACAGGCGAATAGTGTTTTGCAGATTGCAAAGAAGACTGCAAAAGATTTAAACCATCCCTATGTTGGAACGGAACATCTGCTTCTTGGATTGCGAAAAGTTTATAGTGGAGTTGCGGGACAGATTTTGGCCACGAATGGCGTGGATGAAGAGAAGATTTTAAAAATTGTAGCTGAACTGGTATCTCAGACGGGAGACGTATCGGTAAAATATCAGCCGGAATTTAGTCCTAGATTGGAATATATTTTAGAGGAAAGTAAGACAGAAGCAATACATTCCCGTTCGGATAAGATTGGGACAGAGCATATGTTGCTGGCGCTAATGCATGATGCGGATTGTGTTGCTACACGTATATTACTTACTTTAAATATTAATATACAAAAGATGTACCAGGACATCTTGATGGTACTTGGATTGGATCCGAAGGAATATCAGGAAGATATGATGCAAGAGGGCGCATCGAAAAAAGAGGGGGTTCTAGAGCGATTTGGGACCGATTTGACGGTACGGGCCGAAGAGGGAAAACTCGACCCTGTAATTGGAAGAGAAGAAGAAATCAGTCGTCTGATGCAAGTGTTGAGTAGAAGAACGAAAAACAATCCTTGCCTGGTAGGAGAACCGGGAGTGGGAAAGACGGCAGTAATTGAAGGCCTTGCGTCGCGGATTGCATCTGGTGTTGTGCCGGAAGGAATGAAGGATAAGAGAATTCTTATGATGGATCTGGCGGCGATGGTAGCAGGCTCAAAGTATCGTGGAGAATTTGAAGAAAGAATGAAGCGGCTGATCCAGGAAGTGAAAGAAGCTGGTAATGTGATTCTGTTCCTTGATGAAGTGCATACGATTATCGGTGCAGGAGGGGCAGAAGGTGCGATGGATGCATCCAATATATTAAAACCTTCACTGGCACGCGGGGAGTTGCAATTGATTGGTGCGACCACGATAGCCGAATATCGTAAATATATTGAAAAAGATGCGGCTTTAGAGAGGCGGTTTCAACCAATAACTGTAGAAGAGCCAACAGAAGAACACTGCCTGGATATTTTAAAAGGTCTATGTGCAAAATATGAAGAGCATCATCATGTGATGATAGAAGAAGAAGCATTATGTGCAGTTGTTAGATTGTCGAGTCGATATATTAATGACAGGTTTCTTCCGGATAAAGCGATAGATGTCTTGGATGAAGCTTGCTCAAAAGTCAGCCTGCGAGGATTTAAAGTTCCTGAAAATATATATCGTTTGGAAGAGTCTGTGTGTGAATTGTCAAATGAGTTGGAAGAAGCAATTCGCAATGGAAATATGCAGGAGGCTTCTTTGCTTCATAAAGAGCAGGAAGAGATAATGCAGAGGCTGGAGCAGATGAAAAAACGTTTTGAAAAAAGGAACGCCGGGAAAAAGGTTATAGTGACAGAAAATGATATTGCAGATGTTGTGTCACAATGGACAAAGATACCTGTACAAAGACTTGCGGAATCTGAAAGCGTAAGACTGAATAAGCTGGAACAGACACTTCATAAACGAGTGATCGGCCAGGATGAAGCCGTTACTGCGGTAGCAAAATCAATCAAAAGGGGAAGAGTGGGACTTAAAGATCCGACACGTCCAATCGGTTCATTCCTGTTCCTGGGACCAACGGGTGTAGGCAAGACAGAATTGTCTAAAGCGTTGTCAGAAGCACTTTTTGGAAATGAAGAATCCATGATACGAGTTGACATGTCGGAATACATGGAAAAGCACAGCGTTGCAAAAATGATTGGTTCTCCGCCGGGATACGTGGGACATGATGATGGCGGCCAGCTTAGCGAACAGGTTAGACGGCATCCATATTCAGTGATTCTGTTTGATGAGATTGAAAAAGCGCATCCGGATGTATTTAATATTCTTTTGCAGGTTCTCGATGATGGTCATATTACAGATTCTCAGGGAAGAAAAGTAGATTTTCGCAATACAGTGATCATTATGACATCAAATGCGGGAGCACAGGCAATTATTGATCCGAAAAAACTGGGCTTTAATGTGAAAGAAGATGAGGCTGGAGATTACAAGAGGATGAAGAATAATGTAATGAATGAAATAAAATTAATCTTCCGACCAGAATTTTTGAACCGTATTGATGAGATTCTTGTATTCCATCCGCTGAATAAAGATCAGATGAAAAAGATCGTGGGATTAATGTGTAGAGAATTGATATCTCGAGCCAAAGAACAACTGGGAATTCAGCTTATTATCAGAGATTCTGTGAAAAAGCATATTGTAGAAACGGGAACTGATCAAAAATATGGGGCGCGTCCGTTACGGAGAGCTGTTCAAAATCAACTAGAAGATAAATTGGCAGAAGCTATTCTTAGTGGGGAAATTAAACGGGGTTCCGAAGTGATAGTTGGAATGTCTAAAAAAGAAATAAAATTTGTTCCTAAGACTACAAATTAAAATATTTTTGATATATAATAAGGGTTACAAAAGAAGAACCTTAGGAGGAGAAACAAATGGCAGCAGTGAAAGAACTTTTGAAAGCCGAAGCAGATGGAACACTTAGTTTTGGAGATTATACATTAGGCAGCAAAACAAAACTGGATGGATTCGAATTTCAGGGGGACTTATATAAGGTAAAGACATTTGCTGAGATTACAAAGTTAGAGAAAAACGGTATGTTTGTATACGAATCTGTACCGGGAACATCTGTTGAGAACTTTAAGGCAAGTGAAGATATTGTGTCGTTTAAAGTGTCAGGAACCAAAGACGCACAATTTACTTTGGAATTAGAGGCGGATAGCGAATACGTTGTATACATGGATGATGTAAATGTGGGAGATATGAGAACTAATTTAAGTGGTAAGTTGAGTGTAAGTGCTGAATTAGAGCCTGATAAATCTGTTGAAGTAAAAGTAGTAAAAAAATAATGATAGTACCATAAAAGGGCTGCTGATTGCAGCCCTTTTTCTGAATAAAGAGAGATGTTGTTAGCTGACAAAATATAAAAAATATCATTAAAACATCAGGAGAGAGATATGGCAAAAGCAAAGAAAAGTATTTATTTCTGTCAGAATTGTGGACATGAAGAGAGTAAATGGCTGGGGCAATGCCCTGCATGTAAGGAGTGGAATACATTCGTAGAAGAAAAAGTGACTTCAATAAAGCAGGTGGCAGTAAAAGAACGTAAAGAGACGAAAGTAGTTACTTTGACAAGTATCACTACAGATGAAGATGAAAGGATGAAAACAGGAATTGATGAACTGGATCGTGTTCTGGGAGGAGGAATTGTACCGGGATCTTTGGTATTAGTAGGAGGCGATCCGGGAATCGGGAAATCAACTCTGCTTCTTCAGGTGTGTCAAAGACTGTCCGCAATGGATAAAAAAATATTATATATATCAGGAGAAGAGTCCCTGAAGCAGATCAAATTGAGAGCAAATCGAATGGGGACATTTTCAGAGACTTTATATCTTTTGTGCGAAACGAGCCTGGATATCATAAAAAATGTTATTGAACAGCAGAAGCCAGATATGGTCGTAATAGATTCTATCCAGACGATGTATAATGAAGAAGTAGGATCCGCACCAGGAAGTGTGTCGCAGGTAAGAGAATCTACGAATATATTCATGCAGTTGGCAAAAGGATTGAATATTTCTATATTTATTGTCGGACATGTAACAAAAGAAGGAACAGTGGCTGGACCACGTGTGCTGGAGCATATGGTGGACACAGTGCTTTATTTTGAGGGAGACAGGCATGTTTCGTATCGCATCTTGCGAGGAGTTAAGAATCGTTTTGGATCAACGAACGAAATAGGTGTGTTTGAGATGCAAAAAAGCGGTCTGGCAGAAGTGGAGAATCCATCAGAATTCATGCTAAGTGGAAAGCCCGAAAATGCATCTGGATCAGTCGTTGCCTGTGCAATGGAAGGAACAAGACCAATGCTTTTGGAAATTCAGGCGCTTGTATGCAGGAGTAATTTTGGAATGCCGAGAAGGACAGCGGCGGGACTTGATTATAATAGAGTGAACCTATTGATGGCAGTACTGGAAAAGAGAGTGGGACTTCCCTTATCAAATTATGATGCATATGTAAATATTGCTGGGGGCATGAGGATGAATGAACCGGCGGTAGACTTAGGGATCGTGATGGCAATTGCGTCTAGTTATAAAAATAAACCTGTACCTGAAGATGCAATTGTATTTGGTGAAGTGGGTTTAAGTGGAGAAGTCCGGGCAGTAACTATGCCAGAACAGAGAGTGGCAGAAGCAAAAAAACTTGGATTTAAAACATGTATTGTTCCAGAGGTTTCTGTAAAGAATATCGGAAATGTGGCTGGAATAGAAGTAATTGGAATTAAATCCGTGAATCAGGCAATGAATCTTTTGACATAATTAGTAAAGAGTAATTGTGGTGAGAAAAGTAGAGAATATCTCGAACAAATTGTACGAATTGTATAAATAAAATAAAAAATAAAAATAATATTGACAATTCCTGATTCTATGTGTTATCCTAACAAAGCTGACGCGAGAGACATCTGAGAGATTGCTGGAAAAGAAGCGTTAGTAAAAAAGATTAAAATACTTGTTGACATTTGTCGACAAGTATGGTAATCTAAATAAGCTGTCGGTTGAGCGATGATTCGCAATGAAAGAACGACGAAAAATAAATTAAAAAAGTTGTTGACAAGCGAGAAAACATATGATATATTGATATGGCTGTCGCGAATGAGACAACAAAACAAT